>JBHCHC010000108.1:0-3304 GCA_041802645.1 Moraxella sp.
GCACGAATTACACGAATCCCCATATTGTCGCTAAACATTTGCATGACTTGGTCGCCTTCATTGAGACGTAATAAGCCATTATCCACAAAAACACAGGTTAGTTGGTCGCCAATGGCACGATGTAACAATGCCGCTACCACAGATGAATCCACACCACCTGATAAACCCAACAATACTTTTTGGTCGCCAATTTGCTCTTGGAGTTGTTTAATGCGTAATTCAATAATATTTTCTGAATTCCACGCATTGCCACAACCACAAATAATATGCACAAAGTTTGAAATCAGTTCTGCACCTTTGGCAGTATGGGTAACTTCTGGGTGAAATTGTACGCCATAAAATTGACGGGTTTCATCACTAGCAGACGCATAAGGACAGCTTGGTGTGCTTGATGTTACACTAAATCCTTCAGGTAAACGTACAACTTTATCACCATGGCTCATCCACACTTGAGCTTGGTTTTTTTCATCGCCGACTTTGCTTAATAAAGCATCTTGATGGGTGATGTTAATCTTAGCATAACCAAATTCATGCACATCGCCTGCTTCAACTTTTCCGCCCAACTGCTCAGACATGGTCTGAAAACCATAGCAAATCCCAAGCACAGGTACGCCAAGCTCAAAGACGATTTGGGGAGCACGTGGACTTCCCTCGATATGTACGCTTTCAGGTCCCCCTGATAAGATAATGCCTTTTGGATTAAAGGCTTTGATTTCTTCTGCGGGCATATCATAAGCATACATCTCAGAATAAACACCCGCTTCACGTACACGGCGGGCAATAAGCTGACTGTACTGTGAGCCAAAGTCTAGGATTAGGATGCGGTCGGTGGTGATGTTGGTCATGGCGGTTGTTCCGTTTGATAAAATGGAGTTATTATAGCATTTTTTAGGCGGTTTTTTTTGAGGATTGGCAATAAAATGCCCTCTCATCTTGTTGCTCGGGTCTTTGGCAATCGTAGTTCAAACCCAAACCAAGCACCCTACTAAAGAGCCATTTGGAGAATAAACACCAAACCCATCATCCATCTTATTGCACTGCTAAAACTGCTCAATCTCATCTGCTGTCAAAAAGCGGCACTCGCCCATCTCCAAGCCGTCCAAAGTAATTGTACCAATACTGGCTCGGTGTAGCTCAATGACTTTATTACCAAAATACGCCATCATGCGTTTGACTTGATGATATTTGCCTTCGGTTAGGATTAAAGTGGCGTGCGTTTCGTCCCTAAAGGACAGCTTAGCAGGGCGGGTTTTTTCGTCATCACCTTCTAATAAGATGCCATTGGCGACTTGTTTGATGGCATTGGCTTGCTCGGCTTCACTCATGGGGTCGGCAAGGGTGATTTCGTAGCGTTTAGGCTGATGGCGCTTAGGGCTAGTTACCCGATGTAGCCACGCCCCATCATCGGACAATAGCAAAGCTCCCGTGGTGTCCACGTCCAGTCGCCCTGCAATGCGTAAGCTTGCCACTTCAGGCACGGCGATGAGTTCGGTAACGATGGGGTACTCTTTGGGCTTTAGGGTGCATTCAAAGCCATCTGGCTTGTAGAGTAAAATATAGCGATTGCCATTTGCCACACTCAAAGGCTCGCCCGCCCACAACACTTCGTCATGCTCCACATTGATGTGCCAACTGCCGTCTTTGATGGTTTCGCCATTGACACTGATTTCGCCAGCGTGTAGGACTTTTTTGGCGTCTTTGCGAGACAGTTCGGTGGCTTTACTTAAAAATTTGTCTAGTCTCATGATGTCTCTTCTATGAAAGTGATGGCAAATAGTGTAACATATTTTAAAAACAGGGTTGGCGAAAATCTTAACGCCAACTTGTCGTTGGAGCTACCATGTTTAAGCATTTTGTCATTGCCAGTACGTTTTTGATGGGACTGAGCGTCATCACAGCTGCACACTCTGCCACCACAACCACCGCCTGCGTATGGGATCGGTGGAATAATCGTTGGGTGTGCGACCGCCAAACCCACTATAGCCAAGCTGAAATACAAGCCACCCAAGCACAAATTGACCAATACGAAAAAGAAAATCCCAAAGGCTGCAATGCCCCCAAAGATGGTTTGCAGTTGTGTTGGTCATATTTTAAACTAAATAACATGGTGGAGTTTTATCATCAACTGGACGAACAAGACATACTGTATAGCCAGCGTCGTCATGGGCTTTTGTATACCTATATCGATGGTAAACTAAAAAGAATCTTTATCTATGACCGTGATTATATTCCAAAAGGCGAAAACAGCTATCAGTTTCTTGATGATGGCACGGTCATCGCCATTAATTACAAAGATGACAAAAAACACGTACTCACCGTCTATAATCCCAAAGACCCCAACATCAAAAACACCACCATCATCAGCACCGATGAAGCCTTGCGCCGCCTAAAATTGCCCCGCTCGGTATTGACTTTGCCCGTCTCCACGCCCGAAGGCTTAAGCAGTGTGCGTCTGCCATCGGGCTGCTCAGGCGATGCCAAAGGCAAGATTCGTGGTCGCCGCTCTTTGCTGTGTGATGTTTCACTACTCAAATAAGAATATGACTTACCACACCTTAGCCAAGCCTTGCCAAGCCGTTTATGAAATCAAAAAGTCAGAATTTCTTGCCTTTGCCTACCCCATCACCGACAAAGAGCAAATTGCGTTCCACGTGAAACATCTCAAAGAACGCTACCCTGACGCTCGCCATCATTGCCTAGCCTACATCATCGGCGACCCCAAAAACACCACGCACGCAGGCTTTGATGACGATGGCGAACCAAACGGTACGGCAGGACGACCGATTTTGAATGTCTTGCAACACCAAGGCGTGGGTAATGTGCTTATGGTGGTGGTGCGTTATTTTGGTGGGATTAAATTGGGGGCAGGCGGCTTAACCCGTGCTTATAGTACCGCCACGCAGATGGTGGTAGATGAGATGGCTTTGACACCTTTTATCCCCAAAAGCACTCTAACCATCGCCACATCTTTTGCTGATGAAGCTTATGTGCGTCATCTTGTTGCTCAACACACAGGGGAAATTTTGGACAGTCAGTATGGTGATGGGGTACTGTTGCAGATACAGCTAGATAGTGCCAAAGTGACAGAATTTGGGGAGAAATTGGGCATTTATGGCGTTCTGGTGGAATGATGATAGGGCTTTGATTCAAGCCCTATCTAGAATACAAGTATATTATAAAAGGCTCTAGACTAGCAACCTAACCTATGCTAGACTAGAAATATGAAGTATAACAGTAAGTTAAGTGTCTATAAACTCAAGAAAATCATAAAATACTTTTGTATTGACATAGATGCAACGAGAAC
>JBHCHC010000109.1:0-3330 GCA_041802645.1 Moraxella sp.
CGGGGTAGATGTCAGCGGTGGAATTGAAAAAGAAAAGGGGGTGAAATGTGGGGAGAGAATGCGGGAGTTTATGGGGAAGTTGAGGCGGTAAAAATGATAGAAAGCCTAATGGAAAAAATAAAAGCCAGCAACGAAAAATTAGCTTGGATAATTTATTTTTTGTTATTGTTGCCTATTGTGTCTGTACTTATTAGTAGCATCATAGCTAATGATAATGAAGGCTATATTTCTGTTTATTTTTCTATTATGTATTTTTTGACCATTTCAATATTTGGTATTTTGGGTTTGGCATTTGGTGTAATGGGGCTGTTTGGCAGTAATGAAAATATAACACCTTTGGTTGGATTGGGTTTGATGTTAATTCTATTAACTGTGGTGATTTTTTATTTTCCCAAAAGTAAAAATAAAGTCTATAATGCCATTTTTGAAAACAAAATAACAGTTGTGACTGATAATTATGGATTATGGGATATTCCAAGTTCTCGTTCACCTACTGAATATTATTTGTACATTGGAGAAAATGGCAAAGATGATATTGGTAAGACAGATGATAGGGTATCAATTAATGAAAAAACTTATAGACAATTAATGATTAAAAAAGAGAGCATTTTAACCATCACTTACCAACCAAAAGCTGAAATTTTATATGATTTACAAATCTCAACAAAATAGGAAGAGCTTATGAACATTCTCATCACAGGCGTAACTTCAGGATTTGGACTGGCAAGCGCCAAACTATTACACAGCAAAGGGCATACCATCATTGGCACAGGCAGACGCAAAGATAGGCTTGATGACCTAAAAGCAGCATTGGGCGATGGCTTTTTGCCTTTGTGTTTTGATATTACAAACCAAGCCGACTTACAAAACGCCCTAGCTACCCTACCTGCTGACATCTTAGCCAACATCGATGTGCTGATAAATAATGCAGGGCTGGCACTGGGACTGGATACGGCTGACAAAGCGAGCCTTGATGATTGGCAAACCATGATAGATACCAACATCACAGGACTGGTGCAAATGACCCGCGCCATTTTGCCTTATATGGTGGCTCGTGATGATGGACTGATTATCAATGTGGGCTCAACCGCAGGCAATCACCCGTATTATGGGGCGAATGTCTATGGTGCAAGCAAAGCCTTTGTTAAGCAATTTAGCCTAAATTTGCGTGCCGATTTGGTGGGTAAAAATGTCCGAGTAACCAACCTAGAACCAGGTCTTTGTGGCGACACCGAATTTAGCAATGTGCGTTTTCATGGCGATAACGACAAGGCGAGTAAAGTTTATGAAAATGTTGAGTATATTCGTCCACAAGACATCGCAAATATGATATTATGGCTTATTGAGCAGCCCAAACACATTAATATCAATCGCTTAGAAGTTATGCCCACCGCCCAAACGTTTGCAGGATTGACGGTGGCAAAAACTCATTAGGGGGTATCAATGAAAACCTTGACTTTAACGGCTGAGAATCATGTGATTGATAAAATTTTACAAATCATCAATGAGTTTTCAAAGGAAGACATTACTTCTATAACAACACAAGATGAAATGCCACCAATACCGCCCATCAAATCCATGAAAGATTTGGGGGGGATTTTATCATCTTATACGGATGGTTATATTTCTGATGCAAAAATGCATGAAGCCATTACGCAAGGTATGTGTGATAGGGCGATGATAAAATGAGCGCCGTGATTTATGTGGTTGATACCAATGTTTTGATGAGATATTTATTAAAAGACGACATTCATCAATTTGATAGTGTTGAACCTTATTTTATCAATGTAGAACATCAATTATATTTACCCCTTCAAACGTTGTGCGAAACTGTTTGGATTATGAAAAAAGTAATCAAATTACCAAATAAACACATCGCACAAGTTATAGAAGGTCTTTTGTCTCAACCCAATATTGTATTTGATAAAGAAGTGGTAGATTTTGCCTTGCCATTTTTAAAGGAAAATGGCGATTTTGCTGATGGCGTTATTGCCTATTATGCAACATTACCATCAAAAAATTTATTAACTTTTGATAAAAAACTACAGCGCCTTTGTCAAAAATTTGACGTTAAATGTACTGCATTATGAAATGATAGGAATATTTATGACCGATTACACCCAATACCCCGACAGCACAGGACATTTTGACATTCATGGTGGGCATTTTGTGTCCGAAACTTTGATGGCAGCCATTGAAGAATTGGAAAACATTTATCATACAGTCAAAGCCGACCCTATCTTAACTCATTAGGGGTAAGATAAATGATGGCAAAACACCCTTTGATTATGATGGCATTTTTGTGCTTGGTGATGACTGGTTGCACAGATAAACCTGCTCATAATAACCAAAATATTGAGCAGCACAATGCAAATGTTCAGCCACGCAACGAGCAAGAGCTGTATCATTACAAAACAGCCTTTGTGGGTGATAATTCTAAGGTGTCTGCCATTGTTCATTTACAATCTTACCCCAAAGACCTTAAAATTAAGGGCATTGAAATTGAATCAGCACAGCCCCCTTATGCGTTAAAAGTATTCTTTGAAAGCAGTCAAGACATCAGTCATGAAGCCTTGTTTAAAAATGCTGTGATGGCTTTTGCTTTGATAGAAAATGTTGATATACTGTATTATATCAATGAGCAAAACAAAACAGTGGTGTTAGAGTACCATAGAAAAGGCATTGATGAGCGACTACAAACGATGGGTAATAGCCTACAAAAAATCAGAAGTAGTGCTGATTTGTTTAATCAATACCTTCAAGAGCCTTAATATATTTATTTTTAAAGGAAAAAATTATGCAAGTTGCCATTTCTGGTGTTTATCAAGGGGGAAAAGTTATATTAAATGAATTACCCCCAAATGATGAACCAAGTGATGTCATGGTGGTATTTTTGCCCAAATCACTTTCAAAACAAAATACAACCGCCCATAATCGCAAAAAAACAACTTGGCATTTTATCAGAGTTTAAAGCCAGTTCTGTATTTTTAAACCCTTAGATGACAAATTAGATAAGTGGTAATTAATGGTAAAACATGATTTATTTTGTTCAAGCAAAACCTAAAAGCTGGCGCTGATTAGCCATGATGAAGCCATTCATCAATTCCCCATTTTAATTATTTGGTAAAAAAAGACAATCTTATGACCGATTACACCCAATACCCCGACAGCACAGGACATTTTGACATTCATGGTGGACGTTTTGTGTCCGAAACTTTGATGGCAGCCATTGAAGAGCTAGAACGCATTTATACCCGTGTCAAAGCCGACCCCGCCTTTTGGCAAGAATACCATGACGACCTTGTCAATTATGTCGGGCGACCCACGCCA
>JBHCHC010000110.1:0-4867 GCA_041802645.1 Moraxella sp.
CAAGCAAAAGTGCTGTTCTCGTTGCATCTATGTCAATACAAAAGTATTTTATGATTTTCTTGAGTTTATAGACACTTAACTTACTGTTATACTTCATATTTCTAGTCTAGCATAGGTTAGGTTGCTAGTCTAGAGCCTAATCAATTCATGGGTTTTATCCAAATGATAATTTGATATTTTTTTAAATAAATATATCTAGTTATCTATATATATAATATTAAGGTTTTTTTATGAACATCCTTCTTTTGAACGGGCACGACCCCTATGATGGCATTGCTAATGGCAATCTGAGTCAAACATTCATTGACATTGCAGAGCAAACTTTGCTTACTATGGGACATCAAGTTAAGCATTCCAATGTACAATCTTACACCAAGGAAGATGAATGGCAAAAATATCGGTGGGCGAATGCGTTGGTGGTACAATTTCCATCCTATTGGATGATGGTACCTGCAAAGTTCAAGCAATATATGGAAGAGGTGTATACACCTGCGACTAATGGCACGCTCTGTCAAGATGATGGACGTAGTTCCAAAAACCCCAAGGCAAATTATGGTACAGGCGGCGTACATACGGGCAAAAAATATTTGCTTAGCAGTACATTCAATGCTCCTGCTGAGGCCTTTGGCAATCCGCAAGAATATCTGTTTGGTGAAAAGAGCTTGGAGGACTTGAATTTTCCTGTGCATTGTGTGTATCGCTTTTTTGGTTTTGCTCCTTTGCCGAGCTTTGGCTGTTTTGATGTATATAAGAATCCGCAGATTGAGACCGATTTGGCAAGATGGCAGGCACATTTAAAAGCTCATTTTTGCCAATAAGCCCGCTTTGCAATGTTTAATAGATGTACTGCGAAATAAAAATTTTGTCTATACACAGCCCCTTGTGTTTATTAGGTTTTTAAATTTGAGAAACATGATAAAAATCGGTATTTCACAGTGGGCCTAATGAGACATTTTTATTGCTAAGGAATAATGTGGTAAAATGGGAAAATTTTTTTTGAATGTTTCATGATATGCTAACCCACGACCAAATTCGTAACTTTATCCCCACCGCCAACTGCCTACAAGACAAAATTATCCTAGTAACAGGGGCGGGCGATGGCATTGGCAAAGTTGCTGCTTTAACTTACGCTCGCCTTGGGGCAACGGTGATGCTGCTTGGCAAAACCCAATCCAAACTAGAAGCGGTGTATGACGACATAGAAGCCCAAGGCTACCCCACCCCCGCCATCTTGCCAATGGATTTACGCACAGCGACCTTTGCGCAGATGAATGAACTGGCGACACTGATTCAAAAAGAATTTGGGCGGTTGGACGGCGTTTTGCACAATGCTGCCATTTTGGGGGCATTAACGCCGCTTGAGATGTACGACCCCATCACCTTTGAAGATGTCATGCACGTCAATCTACAAGCGCCATTCATGCTGACCCAAGCGCTGTTTCCCCTGCTGCAAAACGCCCAAAGTGGTTCGGTGGTGTTTACATCTAGTGGTGTTGGTGCTGCGCCACGGGCGTTTTGGGGGGCGTATGCTTTGTCCAAACAAGCAACAGAAGGCATGAGCAGTATCTTTACCCAAGAAACTAAAAACCACACCACGCTGCGCTTTAATGTCATCAACCCTGGGGCAACTCGCACCAATATGCGTGCTCACGCCTTCCCTGGTGAAGACCCACAGACGCTCAAAACCCCCGAAGACATCATGAGCGCTTATGTCTGTCTTATGACCGATGACGCCAGTGGCATTAAGGGGCAAGTGATTGATTGTCAGCCGAAATAATACTGGGGCGAACATTCGCCCTTTTTTTATGACAATGACAAATCTCTGTGACTACTTGAAATTTAACATAAAATTGATAAACTATTGGCAATCTATTATTTGAGCATTCACATGGATTTATTACAAAATTTATTTTTAATTCTGATTTTAATTTCGGTGTCCAGTTTTTTCTCGGTGTCTGAGATTGCTTTGGCAGGGGCGAGAAAATTAAAGCTAAAACTCATCTCGGAGGGCGGTGATGTCCGTGCCGATAAAATCATGCATCTACAAGAGCATTCGGCTGATTTTTTCGCCACCTCTCAAATCGGATTGAATGCCGTTGCCATTTTGGGTGGTTCGGTAGGTGAGGCGGCATTACGCCCTTACTTTGTTCAGTTTATCGGTCGTTTTTATCAAGGTCAATGGCTTGAGAGTATCGCATTTTTTAGCAGTTTTGTACTGGTGACACTCTTATTTATTCTGTATGCTGACTTAATCCCCAAACGCCTTGCCATGATAAATCCTGAAAAAATGGCACTCATGGTCATCAATCCTGTGCTTGTCATCATTAAATTGGTTAAGCCTTTGGTGTGGGTGATTAACGGCATTGCCAATTTGACCTTTCGCCTCTTTAAAATCAATACCGTACGTGAAGAGAGTATTACGTTTGATGAGGTCTCCGCCATCATGGATGCAGGGGCAGAGGCGGGCGTAGTGTTACAGCAAGAGCAACATTTTATTGAAAATGTTTTTGAATTAGAAGAGCGCACCGTGCCATCATCGATGACTGTGCGTGAAGACGTGGTGTATTTTACCCTAAATGAGAGTGAGGATACCATTCGCCAAAAAATCGCTGATTATCCCTATTCGAAGTTTTTGGTGTGTAATGAGAACATTGACCAAGTCATCGGCTATGTGGACACCAAAGACATTTTGGTAAGATTGTTAAACAAACAGTCTTTTGTACAATTAAATGAAAACACCATTCGTAACGTACTCATCATCCCAGATACTCTGACTTTGTCTGAGCTATTAGATAAATTTCGAGCCAGCAAAGAAAAATTTGCCGTGGTCATCAATGAATATGCTCTTGTGGTGGGTGTGATTACCTTATCTGACATCATGATGACAGTCATGGGAGACTGGGGGTCGCCCATCGAGGAGGAGCAACAAATCATTCGCCGTGATGAAAGTTCTTGGCTTATTGATGGTAGTACGCCCATTGATGATGTCAAACACGCTTTGGGTGTGATAGATTTTGAGGACTGGCATAACTACGAAACATTGGCAGGCTTTATCATGTATCGTCTGCGTAAGATTCCTAGACCCGCGGACTTCGTCGTACATGAAAATCTTAAATTTGAGGTGGTGGACATTGACCATTATAAGATTGACCAAGTATTGGTCACACGCCTCCCCCTTGATGCAGGCGAGGTGACAGAGCGTGACTGGATGTAACATGACAACCTAAAAGCAATGGATGATACTCTCAAACCACACCCCAAAAGTTAAAATACTGACTTTTGGGGTGTTTTTTTTATGGCTTATAAATACAGGTCTTGTCTTGACTCAAAGACATGCCTGCCGCCTGTGAGAGGGTCATTAAATGCTAGGCGTTTGGCAAGCAGTTGCAGTGGCTGACTAAAATCATCTTTGGACTTATGCATGACGGTCGGATAATACGGATCGCCTTTGATGGGGATGCCCAAGTGGTTTAGATGCACCCTAAGCTGATGCAGTTTGCCTGTGGTGGGGAGAAGTTCGTATTTTGCTGTGCCGCCTTTGACTGCCAATACATCAATCTGTGTGTGCGTATTGGCAGGCTTGCCCTCATTGACACGCATCACATAAAACGGATCGCCCCGCTCAAGATGAAGATTTACCTCGGTAGGCATGCTCAAGTCTTGATGTCCTGCGATGGCGTGATAGGTTTTTTCGATGGCATGGTGGGCAAATAACGCCTGATATAGATGGCGGGTGGCGACATTCTTACTGATAAGAATGAGTCCCGCCGTTTCTCTATCTAGCCGATGAATGGGTGATAAGTCGGCGTTGCCTGTAGCGACCTTTAGGCGAGTCAGTAAGGTCTCCTTGACGTACTGACCGGCAGGGCTGACTGCCAAAAAATGAGGTTTATCCACGACCATAAACTCATCATTTTCAAAGAGTATTTGATGATGAAATGGCACGACAGCTTCATCCTCTAAAAAACGATAATAGTAAATCATTTTTCCATGACAATAGGGGGTGTCGCTGGTCAGCACTTTTAAATCCTCTGCCAAAATTTGCCCCTCATTAAAGCGTGTTAGCCACTCATCACGGCAGATGTGGGGGAATTTTTGGCACAAAAAATCAAAAAGCGTTACAGGAGGGCAGGTCAGTTTTTGTAAATAAAGACGGCTGGGCGAGACCCCATCTTTGGTGGGTGGTCTTGGTAAATGTGATTTGGTCATCTTGAGTGGGTGTGGACAGTTTGATGATTTGGGGTTTGACGTCATTGTAACATGGTTTGTGGCGATGTGTGGAAGATGTTGGGAGGTTTCACTTGACATATCTAAATTTACATATATAATGATGAATTATCCTACTTTGACCTTGGCTACTTTTAATCTCTTATGAAATCCACTGACATTTGCAAAGTGCTTGCCAATGATGTTCGTTACCAAATATTACTGTGGCTCAAAGATCCTGCCATACATTTTGGTGCAGATGTCTTGCGTTGTGCTGAGACGGGTTTTGATGGTGGGATTTGTGTTGGTGTGATTGCTCATAAATCAGGACTTGCTCAATCGGTGATTTCAAGCTATTTGGGTAGCCTACAACAGACAGGCTTGATTGAGAGCAAACGATGTGGCAAATGGACATATTACCGTTACCATCAAGAAGGCGTGCAGGCTTTTATTCGTCAAATCAGCACCGAGATGAGCAGGTAGCGGGTGTACCAAAGAGTTGAGCTTCATTATAATATATCTAGGCTCTAGACTAGCAACCTAACCTATGCTAGACTAGAAATATGAAGTATAACAGTAAGTTAAGTGTCTATAAACTCAAGAAAATCATAAAATACTTTTGTATTGACATAGATGCAACGAGAACAGCACTTTTGCTTGA
>JBHCHC010000111.1:0-6846 GCA_041802645.1 Moraxella sp.
ATGGAACCACCTGATCCCTTCCCGAACTCAGAAGTGAAACGTCTTAGCGCCGATGGTAGTGTGGTTCGCCCATGTGAGAGTAGGTCATCGTCAGCACCTTATTAGAGCCCCCTGCATTGGAAGATGTGGGGGGTTTTTGGTTTGGGTTGACATTATTAAGAAAATATTACCTAAATTCATATGCCTACATTAAAAAATTTTCCCAAGAATGGCAGCATTTGTTTGCTCATTTTGGCGTCTTTGTTTGTTCTATTGGCTTTTTCTGCAAATTCATTGCTTGTGCGTTCAGCTCTTAGCGTTGATTCATTCCAAGATACACATGTATTGGCTGATGCAGGTTTTGTATTAATAAGAATGCTGACAGGAATGGTTGCTTTGTTATTTTTGTGTGCATTAAGATGTCGCATCAATTTACCCGAAACTCAATGTTTTAATATGAGCAATCTTTTGACTTGGTTTTCATGGATACAAGGATGGCTTTTATTTTTGTACATGGCGGCATTTAGCTGGGCATATTATGAGTTGGATGCTGGAGTGGGTGCATTGGTATTATTCATAGCTGCTCAATTTACAATGATGGCAGTTGCTTGGCGAAATGGAGAAAAATTTAGCTGGCTTTTTTTGGCACTTTGTATTTTGGCATTGATTGGCTTTTTATCGCCAACTGATGCACAATTTCCTCATAGATCAGCACCTGCAATTTTCGCGATGCTAATGGCGGGATCTGCTTGGGGAGGCTTTTCGGTATTAGGAAGGGGTCAGGCTTATCCGATACTTATGATAACTCAAGCATTTATATGTGGCTCTTTTTTTGCGGTGATTTGGTGGCTATTCAGATTGTATTGGGCAGGAATGTCTTATTCTTTACCTTCATTTGGTTTGGCGTGGTTGGGGCTTGACCAAGCGAGCTTATGGTTGGCAATACTATCTGGGATGCTAGCTTCGGGATTTGGTTATGCTTTTTGGTATTGGCTACGTAACGAGCTGCCTGTATCGATAGCTGCAGCCATACAGCTGCTTGTACCAGTCATGACGGCACTACTAGGCTGGTTATGGTTAGCAGAATCGATGACCAGCAAACAGTGGATGTTTGGAGCAAGCCTACTTTTGGCGGTGTTGGGACTTTCTTATTCGGTTAAAATACAGAAAAATCAAAGAGCTTAGGCTGGGCTTGTATTCTAAAAACATGGCAAAAAGACAAATCCTGATAAGTTTAGCCGACCATGGTGTTTTTCTTTTTGATGGGCTTGAAACAACATAAAGGTTCATCTATCATGGCTTAAGCTTGGAAAAGCATATGCCTAGATGGCTCTGACCTTATTGAGAAAAGAATTGTCAGAATTTTATTACCATTGCCTATATACGCATCAGATCATCATGGCTGCTTTGCGTCTAATAATGCCTGATACGCCCAAGGCAAACTGGTAAAGCCATCGCTCTCAAGAAAATGACCGCCATTTTTTACTAAGATAACCTCACCTCCTAATCTATTTACCAGCTGATGACTCATTCTGGGAGAGACAATGCCATCATTAGTGCTGATGATGTGAGTAAACCGACGGATGTGTTGTGATAAAAAAGCATCATCTAAGTGTGCCTGCGATACATAAGCATCGACATCAAAGCCATCAATGTGCGATAACTCGGGCAGACGCCCACCAAAACCAGATACCAATACCACCTGACGCACAGGTTTTTTATGGACAGATAGATAATGTAATAAGCTGATGGTGCCAAGGCTGTGAGCGACGAACACATCGCTTGCTTTGGGTGTGCCGATGTACTGCCTAAGCGTTTGTTGCCACACCCTGAAATCAGGCTGTTTACTGTTAGGCAGAGGGATAATAATCGTTCGTATGTTATGGCTGCTAAGCTCATCAGCAAGCCAAGAAAACCAGTGGCTGTCCACGTCAGCACCATAACCATGCACGATAAAAGCCCTTTTTGTGCCACTAATGCTCATGCTTTTACAAGCACTTAACGCCAATAATGCCATACCACTGACTAGCAAGTTACGTCTATTCATATCGCACCTCTTGATTTATGTAAAGAAAGTGTTATTATAAAGCCTAACATTATGTTAGGGTCAAACGATTCATGAGTCTAAAATTAAAAATCGGAGAATTTGCTAAAGCTTGCCAGATGAGTGTACGCATGATACGCCATTATGAAAGCATGGGCATCATCCACCCTCTGCGTAGTGCTTCAAACTATCGCCTGTATCGACAAGAGGATATTGAGGTGATAAAAAAGGCTGCGTTGCTAAATAAAACAGGATTAACGCTCAAGGACATTGCCCTAATGCATGACTGCTTAAATGACAAACCTCAGAATTTTTGTGAAGATTTAAAAGCCAAACTCGCCGCCAGACGAGATGCCATCACCCATGAAATTCAAGAACTGACACGCTCAAAATTCCTGCTTGACTCATTATTAGATGTCCAAGAATGAGACATGCATCACATCATGATAAAAGATGGTTTAGCATCGGTTTGGTTAATGGGTTTGTTGGGTGTGGCTATGGCAAGCGTCTGATTTCACAAAGACGCTGATTTTTGCTAAAATACACCCCTTTTACCACACTCCTTATCCTAATCATGCGTCTAAAATCCCTAAAACTGTCTGGCTTTAAATCTTTTGCCAATCCCACAACCTTTACCTTTAAGCATGACATTACCGCCATCGTTGGTCCCAATGGTTGTGGTAAGTCCAACGTGATTGACGCCATACGCTGGGTGCTGGGTGAAACCTCCGCCAAACAACTGCGTGGTGGAGCGATGAGTCATGTTATCTTTGCTGGAGTCGAAGGGCGAGCGGGTAAATCATTGGCAAGCGTGGAGCTAACCTTTGAACATACTCAAGATGAGACGACAGGCATTCGCCATGCCTTGAATCTGTATCACGAACTGACTCTGCGTCGTCAAGTCAGCAAAGAGGGTAAGTCTGATTATTACATCAATGGGCAAAAGGTGCGTCGTCGTGATGTGGTTGATGTATTTTTGGGAACGGGGCTTGGGGCAAGAAGTTATGCGGTGATTGAACAGGGCATGATTGGGCGGATTGTGGATTCTAGTCCCATGCAGCTGCGTGAATTTATTGAAGAGGCAGCGGGCGTTTCTCGCTATCAGGCACGTCGAGCTGAAACTGAAAAGCAATTAAATGAAACTCGTGATAATTTGGCACGCCTAAATGATTTACAAGGGGAGCTTAAAAAACAACACAAGACGTTAATTCGTCAAGCTCAGTCTGCCCAAAAATACCAAGCTCTAAATGAGCAATTAGAGGAGCTAAATAAAAATGAACTGCTAAAACGCATCTTTGAGGCGTGGCAATATTTGGAGGTCAAAAAACAAGACAAAGAAAAATCTGCTCACGCATTAGAGGAGTTAGAGCAAGAGGTTAATAAGGCAAAAAAAGAGCTGGACAATCACTCAGAAAAACTTGCCCAAGCCAATTGGCTAAAAGATGATGTGCGTGATACTTACCATAATGCACGCATGAAAGAACAGACAGCAGAACATAATTATTATAGTCTGAGCCAAGAAATGGCACAATGTGAAGATAAAATCACAAGACTTAATCAATTAAAAAAAGACTCTTTGGAGAGTATTGATGATAATCAAATCGCCATCGATGAGGTGGATAGAGAGTTATCGCAAATCAATCCTGATATGGCGGATAATGCCACCAACTTATCAGTATTGCAGGATAAATTAAATACCGTTCAGCAGGATTTTCATGTTGCCACACATCAATTTACCCAATTAACCAACAAAAAACAAGAATTAGACAACGTCTATAAACTTGCTCAAGCACAAAGAAATCGCCTGCTCATCAGTCAAGATAAGCTCAAGAAAAAATATGAAGTACTGCTTGCAGCCCATGATGGCAGTCAGCAACATCATGACAAAGAACAGGCAGAAATAACAGCCCTCACCCAACGAATCAGCATGCTCACCATGACCTTAGAGGAGCTAGTGGGCAATGATGATAAAGCTCTTTTTGAGGAGAAAAATCAGTCCGTTAAGAAGCTACAAGAGGAGTTGTCTGCTTTAGAAAAACGCCACGCCTCCATGATGGGTGAATATGAGACCATTCATCAGTTGGTTCATCCGCCAAAAGCCCTACATAATTTGGCAAGTGATGATAAAAATGTTGGTCAGCAGCATGAGGGCAAGAGCGAATCAAAACATCCAAAAAATCCCCTCAAATATGACCCTTTTTTTCGTTTGAATGAATTAAAAGACAGCATCAAACTTAGTAAAGAGGGCGAGAGATATGCTGAAGTTTTGGATAAATTTTTAGGATTTTGGCTGGATGGTCGAGTTTTAGAAGATAAGATGCTTGATGACTTGGAGGGAGTCACGCTGTTATCCATCATCAATCATGTGCCAAACTCGTCTGCCCAACATTTACCAAATAAAGAAGACGATAAAATCCATAAAAAAGAGGGCAAAAAATCCAAAATAAAAAACCATCACACAGCATCAGAACTTAATCTGATTTTAAATACTGCCCCACAACTAAAAGAAAGCAGTGATAAATTAATCCCACTTAACGCTCTAATAAAATCTCCCACATTGGCATTATGGCAAGGCGTGTATTTATTAGCGGTAGACACCCAAACTGTTGATGATAAGGATTTTGATAAACTTGCCAAAGAATGGGAGGATGAGCTTAGGCAGGGCGTGCTGATTTTGACACAGACAGGGTGGATGATGGGGACGTTTGGAATCATGCACATCAGTCGATTGGGGCGTGCAGGTCAAGGCGTATTAACCGAACGTGTTGAACACGCTAAGAGGCTAGATGGCTTAGAAGAGAGTCTGTCGCAGATGGAGGACGAGATAGAGGAGAGGCAACGTGACCTAAAAGCGATGATGAGTGAGCTAGATATCATCAGAGTAAGACAAGAAGAGCGTTATGCCAAACGTACTCGAACCACCCAAGATTTGCATGAAGCCAAAGCAAGATTGACCGCTCTGGAGCACCAAATCAGTCAGGATAAGCTTAAATGGGAGAACTTTAACAGTCAAAAGATAAGCCTTGCCGATGAGCTCTCTGACATGGGAGAGGAGCTGCAAGCCATTGATGATGAGATTACCCAAAGCAGTCAAGCTTTGGAGGCACATTTGCCAAGCTTAGAAGTGGCACAGCAGGCTCTAAATGTGCTTTCTGTGACAATCGAGGAGTTGTCAGCACAATTCAAAGAAGCTTCTGAACAAAAGCAAGCATTAACCCTAAAGCAAACCACGCTGAACCAAAATAGAGCTCATGCTGTAAGGATGTTGGCGTCGGCTCATGAGAGTGTGGCAAAAGCAGAGCAAGACATGACCGCCCTCATCGCCCAAAGTGAGGCGATGGATGAGCGACTGCCTGTATTGGAGGATGCCTTCAAGCAAGCAAAAGCGCAAACTGCCGAGCTGAGAATTCAAAGTGAAGAACATGAGGCGGTAGCAAAGACTTTGACCATCATGCAAGGCAGGCTACAAGAGAATCTAACACAGGCGCACGCCAAGTTTGCAGCAGCACAGGCAGGTATCGCCAATGCACACGCAGACGTAGCAGTGGGTGAGAGTCGCTTGGCAGACTTGGGCGAGCAGATGTTGGCACTCGATGAGGGGTTTAATTTGCCATCGATATTGGCTGATTTTCGTACCAATCCACCCAAATTTACCAATAATATTTCTCGCATTGAACAAATTAAGGCAGACATTGAGAAGTTGGGTGCGGTGAATCTGGCAGCTGCAGCAGAGCTTGCTGAGTTAGAAACCCGTGTGTCACCCCTAGATGAGCAAGTAGAGGACATCACAAGCAGCATGAAAAAACTACAAGATGCCATTGGTGCCATCGACGAAAAGACCAAACAGCTGTTCTTAACCATGCTAAAGGCGGTCAATGATGAAATGAACGACTTATTTGGCAAGGTGTTTGGAGGTGGACGAGCGAGCTTGACCTTGCTAGATGATGAGACACTGCCCAAGACGGACAAATGGCGGGCAGGCTTGGTGCTGATGGCACAACCCAAGGGCAAGAAAAACAGCCGTTTGGCGGTGTTGTCAGGAGGCGAGAAAACACTGACGGCTTTATCACTGATTTTTGCCATATTTAAGCAACATCCTGCCCCATTCTGCGTGCTCGATGAGGTGGATGCACCGCTAGATGATGCCAACGTGGGGCGTTTTACCAGTTTGATTAATGAGTTGGCCGATAGCGTACAGTTTATTTTTATCAGTCATAATAAGCTTAGCATGCAAGCTGCTCATGAATTAAAAGGCATTACCATGCCCACAGCAGGGATTTCAAGTTTGGTGACGGTTAACTTAGAGGAGGCACAGACGTATTTGGATGAGACGGCATAACTGGGCTTAAACGCCAAATAAACTCTTTTCATGAGTGGGCTGCTGAGTCAAAAATATTTGCGTTTTAGAATAAATCAGTTTAGTAAAAATGCCAATAAAAAATGCTTTTTATTATTAATGATATAATAAAAAGCATTTCTTTGTTCTGATGTTGGTCAAGTATTTTGGATGATTTTTTAAGTGGTTATTTGATATTATCGGTTTTTTGCATCATTTGATTTTTATTTTAGCAATAATTATTCTATGGAATTGAAATTTTAATAAATGACAAAATGCACCATATTAAGCATCTAATGGTGTATTTGTTTTCCGATGCTGGCTAAGGGCATAAATGACTTTGTCTTTAATAGACCCACTGCGAAATAAAAACCTATGCTATACTACCACCACTTCACACACCAACAATGCCCAAATCAACCATGCGATACGAAACCTTACAACACTACAACAACCAAACCTTCAAACGCTTAACAGGTGTGGATAA
>JBHCHC010000112.1:0-4803 GCA_041802645.1 Moraxella sp.
AAATTTAACGGTGTTACTGCCAACTTTGAACTACACTTAAAAGAATGTGAATGGCGTTGGAACAAAGATGTTGATGAGTTACAACGCCATTTATGGAGTTTGATTAAGTGAGATTTTTAACTTTGATAGTCTAGAGCCTTCTTTATTATTTAAAATCAGTCTTAACAATCAACCCATGCTATAGTCCTGCTTACTGTAGCATGGGTTTTTAAGTTCTTACTTTTGAAAATTTTCAATTCATCAATTGCCATAATCTTAGGTTCTCTATTTTCCATACAACCATTTAGTGGTAGCTTTGCTAAGGCTTTTAGATAAGACCATCCATTGTATTAATACTTGCCTCTATATCGCATCAAACTTTAAATGAGGTGGAAGCTGGGATGTGCTTTTCGGGTCTGCCAGAATAAAAAATTGCCCACCATCACGGCAGGCAATTTGTATCGCAGTATTAAGTTATGAGTCATTCATAATTATCAATACTTGGACAACTACAAATCAAATTCTTATCGCCATAAACATCGTCCACACGACCGACCGATGGCCAAAATTTGTGGGCTTTGATGTGGGATTTAAGAAAACAGACTGCTAGGGCATCCTGACACTTCATAACACTCATTGTTATTCAGCAATCATTTAGGAAAAACATAGTGTTTTGCCTTAAAAATGGCTAAATCTTGAGTTTCATCGTCAAATTGCTTGTTGATATTTCAATATCAGCGGCACAATTTTCCTTAAAAATCTTACGATTTTTCGTGATTTTAATGGCAAATATGAAATGTTGGGATACCTTAAATTGGCAATTTATTCTGCTGCTTTTTTCGCCAATCGTAAGTAATCCGCCAAATGCTTATTTTCTATATCTTCTAGCGTATACAATTTGACATGGCGACGACCTTTGCCTTTTCCTTCTAATAAACCGTGCGGATCTAGTATCTTGGCGCCATGACTAAATTCCACTGATACATGTTGCTTGTAAACAAAAATACCGCAAAACGGTTCAGGTGCGGCAAACAGAATGCCGCCATATTTCACTTCTTCGTCTACTGTGTCTGTCAGCTCCAATATTCTCGTGCGTACACTACTTGCGATTTCATACAAATCGGGATTAATTGTTTGCCAGTCATCTAGCAGATTTTTTACTTTTTGGCTCATAGTATCTTCCTAATTTGAATTTTTGTATAAAGTAATTGTTCTTATTTTATCATAAAAAAACATCAAAGAAATGCACGCAACCATTTTCCAACTATATCTTTCTAACCATATGCGTTTATATTAAAATATCTTCATAAATTTTTTATTAAAATATATCAATCATCTGTATTTTATTGGTGCTATATCATTTTTCGTCAAAAAGATACTTGAATTTATGACTATATGCTATTTAAAACTAAATTTTCTTTATGCGTTTGGCGTGTTTTAAGGTTTATGCACATGAAGTACACCCCAAAAGCTAGATGCTAACCTTTGGGGTGTTTTGTGGCTATTAACACAAGTTATTCATAATTGTCAATACTTGGACAGCTACAAATCAAATTCTTATCACCATAGACATCGTCCACACGACCGACTGATGGCCAGAATTTGTGGGCTTTGATATAGTCTAGCGGGAAAGCAGCTTCAGTACGGCTGTATGGACGATCCCATTCACCAGTAACGACAGCTTGGGTGTGCGGTGCATTGACCAGTGGGTTATTGTCCGCTGTCCAGCCATCGGTGCCTGCTTGTACTTTTAGTGCTTCTTGTTTAATTTGCTTTAAGGCTGAAATAAAGCGGTCAAGCTCGGCTTTGCTTTCAGACTCGGTTGGCTCAATCATCAAGGTGCCTGCCACAGGGAAACTCATGGTTGGCGCATGGAAGCCATAATCCATCAGACGCTTGGCAATGTCGGTCTCGCTAATGCCAGTTTCTGCTTTGAGTGGGCGAATGTCAATGATACACTCGTGCGCCACACGACCATTTTTGCCAGTGTATAGCACTGGGTAGTCGGCTGATAGTTGGCTTGCCACATAGTTGGCGTTTAGCAAAGCTTGCTTGGTCGCTGCCAATAGCCCATCACGACCCATCATGGTGATGTACATCCACGAAATTGGCAAAATGCTTGCCGAACCATACGGGGCAGCAGAGACGGCGGATTGACCTGCGACGGCGTTATGTACAGGGGCGACACTGTGGCTTGCTATGAATGGGGCAAGGTGTTTTTTAAGCCCAATCGGACCCATGCCAGGGCCGCCACCGCCGTGTGGGATACAGAAGGTCTTATGCAGGTTCATGTGTAGCACATCTGCACCGACATCAGCAGGTTGCATGATGGCAACTTGGGCATTCATGTTCGCACCGTCCATATAGACCTGACCGCCGTGAGCGTGGATTAGATCGCAGATGTCACGGATGCCTTCTTCAAATACGCCATGCGTTGATGGATAAGTAATCATCAATGCACCAAGATTGGCTGAATGCTCTTCACACTTAGCTTTTAGGTCGTCCAAATCCACATTGCCTTGCTCATCGGTCGCTACAACAACGACTTTCATGCCCATCATTTGAGCGGTCGCAGGGTTAGTACCGTGTGCTGAGCGCGGAATTAGGCAGACATTGCGGTCAGTTTGACCTAGGCTCTCATGATAGCGACGGATGGCGAGCAGACCTGCATATTCACCAGACGCACCTGAGTTTGGCTGCATACTGATTTCATCAAAGCCTGTGATGGCTTTTAGTTGGTCTTGTAGGCTGTCAATCATCTCAATGTAGCCTGCCACTTCATCACGGGGAGCAAATGGATGCACATTGGCAAACTCATTCCAAGTGATGGGTAGCATTTCGCTTGTGGCGTTTAGCTTCATGGTGCATGAGCCAAGTGAAATCATCGAGCGGTTCATCGCGAGATCTTTGTCTTCCAAAGATTTTAGATAACGCAGCATTTGATGCTCGGTGTGATGACTGTTGAACACT
Source organism: Moraxella sp. (assembly GCA_041802645.1). Lineage (GTDB taxonomy): Bacteria > Pseudomonadota > Gammaproteobacteria > Pseudomonadales > Moraxellaceae > Moraxella. The sequence goes on from JBHCHC010000112.1 coordinate 2,950, forward strand.
GGATGGGTTAAGATGCCATCGCTGCGTACTTGTGAGCCAAGCACCGATTTGACCTCGCTTAGCGTGCCTGTGACACCAAAGAAACCACAAAGGGCGTTAAATTCTTCTTCGTCGGTGAGTTCGTTAAACGCCACCGAAATGCGAGTATCGCCATCACGCCATAGGCTATAGCCAGCTTCTTTGGCAGCTTGCATGATGCTATCGGCAGCTGCTTTGTCCGCCACATCAACCAGTACGGTGTCAAAGAAAGTGCCATGTACGACAGTAAATTTTGCTTTGACAGCGTCGCTGAACGCCACAGCCAATGCATGAATGCGAGTGGCAATGCGTTTTAGACCGACAGGACCGTGATACACAGCGTACATACCCGCTAGGTTGGCAAGCAGTACTTGAGAAGTACAGATGTTTGAGTTGGCTTTTTCACGGCGGATGTGCTGTTCACGAGTTTGTAGTGCCATGCGTAGGGCGGTATTGCCTTGAGCGTCCACCGATACACCGATGATACGACCAGGGGCTGAGCGTTTGTCTTTGTCTTTGAAAGCAAAATACGCAGCGTGTGGACCACCAAAGCCCATCGGGATACCAAAGCGCTGTGTGCTATCTAGTGCGATATCAGCACCCATCTCGGCAGGTGATTTAAGCAGTACTAAGCTTAGGATATCGGCTGCCACGATGGCATACGCACCTTTTTCTTTGACTGCTGAAATGATGTCGGTCAAATCAACGACATCACCTTCTTTACCGACATATTGGAAATAGGCACCAAAGAAATCGCCATTTTTGGCGGTGTCAAAATCACCCACAACCACATCCCAACCAAAGTACTTGGCACGAGTGCGGATAACATCTAGGGTTTGTGGGTAAGTGCGTTCATCTACAAAGAACTGCGTTGATTTTGACTTGCTGACACGATTTGCCATCGCCATCGCTTCAGCGGCGGGGGTTGCTTCGTCTAGCAGTGATGCACCTGCCAAATCCATACCGGTCAAATCGATACAGACTTGTTGGAAGTTTAGCAATGCTTCAAGACGACCTTGAGCGATTTCAGCTTGATATGGGGTGTAGGCGGTGTACCAGCCTGGATTTTCTAGCACATTACGCTGAATGACCGCAGGTAGGCGAGTTGGTGCATAGCCTTGACCGATGTAGCTTTTTGAGACGGTGATTTTGTCCGCCATTTTGCGTAGTTTGGCAAGCGCATTGTGCTCGCTCATCGCCACTGGCAAATCAAGCTCTTTGCCCAAGCGAACTGCTTTTGGGACGACAGCATCAATAAAGCTGTCCATATCGTCAAAGCCAACGGCTTTTAGTAGGGCTTGTTGTTCGCTTGCATCCTTGCCAAGATGGCGATGAACAAAAGCGTTTTCATAAAATAAGTCGGAAAAGGTGTTAAATGACATAATCTATCCTTATTTAAGGTTGGGTAAAATTTAATTAAAAATTCTCAACTTTTTCAAGTGCAAGAGTGGGTCTTGTATCCCCACCAAATATTTGCATCCAAGCAACATAGGGTGTGGTGATTGGTGTTTTTTTGCCTAAGTTAAATCCGTTTACTTTGGGTGTTCGTGCATAGGTTTCTTGAGTTGTTTTATGAATCATAAAACTATAATTTCTGCGTGCAGACAGGGGTGCGTTACCATTGTGAGAACAGCTTAAAGTTGTTGCAGATAAGCTCACAAGAAACTCCCATTCTTTATATTCATCATTAAACTGACAATCTTGAAATTGAATAGAATGTGTAGGTTTTGTCCAACCTTTTGAGTATAAATCAGCAAAAATATAGCCATCTTTCTCAAAAACAGATACTCTATCAAAATGATAGGTTGAATTATCCCAAGAGTTAACAACTCGATA
>JBHCHC010000113.1:0-11444 GCA_041802645.1 Moraxella sp.
CAACCAACCAACCAGTATCGCTTGATTTCGCTACAAGTCAAGTAAAATTTTTTGATGATGACAATAATCTGCTACAAAACCTACTCATCAAAGGCAATAATCTACTCGCCCTGCATTCTCTAAAATCTCGCCTAGCAGGCAAAATCAAGCTTATCTATATAGACCCGCCTTATAATACAGGCAATGACGGCTTTAAATATAACGATAATTTCAATCATTCGTCATGGCTTGTGTTTATGAAAAATCGCCTTGAAGTCGCTCGTGAGTTATTGAGTGATGATGGGGTGATTTTTGCCTCGATTGATGACAATGAACAGGCTTATTTAAAAGTATTGATGGATGAGGTTTTTGGTAGAGAAAATTTTGTTTCCAATGTGATTTGGGAAAAGAAATTCTCACCCCAAAATGATGCAAAATGGTTTAGCGATAATCACGACCATATTATTTGTTTTGCAAAAAACAAAGAAAACTGGCGACCCAATTTGCTACCACGCACTGATGAAATGAATGCTCGTTATAAAAATCCTGATAATGACCCAAGAGGAGTTTGGACATCAGGGGATTTATCAGTTAAAACATACAATGAAAATACAGATTATCCAATAACCACACCGAGCGGAAGAGTGGTTAATCCCCCAGAAGGGTATTGTTGGCGATTAAATCAAGAAACACTGCAAGATTATATCTCCGAAAATCGTATTTGGTTTGGTTCAAATGGAGATAGTGTTCCTAGAATTAAAAGATTTTTATCAGAAGTAAAAGACGGTGTTACGCCTTTGACTATCTGGAAATATACCGAAGTTGGACACAATCAAGATGCTAAAAAAGAAGTTAAGGAATTTGACAGTCAGACAATTTTTGATACACCAAAGCCTGAAAAATTATTACAAAGAATTATCCATTTAACCACTAATGAAAACGACATCGTCTTAGACTATCATTTAGGTAGCGGTACAACCTGTGCGGTTGCTCATAAAATGGGGCGACGTTGGATTGGTATTGAGCAGATGGATTATATTGATGACATTACCAAAACAAGGCTTTTAAAAGTATTGGAAGGCGAACAAGGCGGTATTAGCAAAGCGGTAGATTGGCAAGGCGGTGGGTCATTTTGTTATTTTGAACTCAAAAAATACAATCAATATTTTATTGATAAAATCCTATCGGCTAATACGATGGGTGAATTGGATAATGTCTATAATGACATGGCAAAAAATGCGTTTTTTAAATTTTGGTTTGATAAAGATGACTTTGCCAAAGCCTATAAAAAAGACAAAGACGATAATCAAATCAGCCTAGATGAGCGTAAAAAGATTTTGATTAACGTCTTGGATGAAAATCAGCTGTATCTTAATCATGCCGATATGGACGATGAACGCCATAAAGTGAGCGATGATGAAAAAGCACTAACCACCGCCTTTTATGGAGCATGATGATGTCTAAACAAAAAACCAAATTAAAAGATACTTTGTCAGAATTTTTATTTAATCAAATCAAACATGACCCCAATTATAAAATTTGGTCTGATGAATTTGAAATGCCACACTATATCACGGATAATCTGTCTCGGACACTTCGTGATTATCAAATAGAAGCGGTAAAGCATTTTATTTATCTGTTTGAAAATGGTGAAATGCAAAAAGCCAAACACGTCCTTTTTAATATGGCAACAGGTACAGGAAAAACGCTGACGATGGCGGCGATTGTGCTGTATCTGTATGAATGGGGCTATCGTAATTTTATTTTTTTGGTGCATCAAGTGCAAATCAAAGAACAAGCCCTTGCCAATTTTACCCATTCATCTTTTGAAAAATATCTATTTAAAAAGCAAGTCAAATTCAATGGCAAAACCATACCCATCAAAGCCATAGAAAGATTTCAAGACAGCAAAAGAGCGGGCATTAATTTTATGTTTTTTAGCACGCAAATGCTGGCTAAACGCATCAGTGAGCCCAAAGAAAACAGCATTGATATTGATGATTTTATTAAAAATGACACCATCATCATCGCCGATGAAGCACACCGCCTAAATGTCAATACTCGCAAAAAAACCGAAGTAGAAGATGAGAATAATTGGGAGATGGCAGTACAGTCAGTATTGCACGCCAATCCAAAAAATCTGTTGCTTGAATTTACCGCCACAGTGGATCTAAAAAATGAAAACATTCACAAAAAGTATCAAGATAAATTGGTGTATAAATATGATTTTTTGGAGTTTAATAAAGACGCTTATAGCAAAAACGTCGCTTTTTTATATAATGATGACACGCAAATCGCTGACCAAAGACGACTGCTAATTGTTAATGCAGTTGCCATGAGTGAATATCGCCGTCTCTATGCCGAACGTGAAATGGGCGTGATGATAAATCCAATCGTTTTGATTAAATCTACCAAAATTGCCAAAAGCGAAGAAGATAGAGCGTTTTTTCATAAGGTGATTAATACACTAAACACAGATGATTTTATTCATCTAAAACGCATGGGCGGCGACAAAAAAGACTTACTTGATGACAGTGGGCGATTCATCAGTCAGATGTTTGCTTGGCTAGATGGCAAGCCATCAGGGTTTATTGGCTTGACTGGGTTTATCAATCATATCAAAGAGCGATTTTCTGAAAATCACACCATGATTTATAACAGTCAGAAAAAAGAAAATGCCGAATTATTACCGCTATTGGATAGCCCAAGAAGTACCATGCGAGCGATATTTTCGGTCAATGCCTTAAATGAAGGTTGGGACGTACTAAGTTTATTTGATATCGTTCATTTTGACATTTCAGAAACCAAAAAAGTCTCTTTACAAGACATTCAGCTCATCGGTCGTGGGGCAAGGCTGTTTCCTTATACACTGCCAAAAACTTATCAAAATCATGAGGATTTGTTTGGTACGCACGCTTATGAATTTGATAAATTCAAAAGAAAATTTGACAATACTCCTGATGAACAAGGGCGAATGCTAGAAACGTTCTTTTATCACTTTGTTAAAACAGGGACATTTTTAGAAAATTTGCAAAAAGATTTATTAGGAGAAGGTATTATCAGTGAAGGTATCACCAAGAAAATCATACGCCTAAAAGAGCATTTTATGAAAAGCCAAACTTATCAAACAGGTTTTGTGTTGGTCAATCAATTAAAACACCGCTCAAAAAATAAAGACAGCGAAATAGAGGCAACCTTTAATAAAGAGATTATTGCAAAAAGCTATCAGATCAATACTCGTACATTGACCGATAAAGAAAATAATGCACAGCTTGCCAATATCAGCCATGATAATATCAGTATTACCGATGAGTATTTTTCTTGGCATTTATTAAAAAAAGCACTCATCATTGCTGAGAATAACTTTTTTAGAATAAACAATCTAAAAAAACACATCATTGGCATCAAAAGTCTTGATGAAATGATGACATATTATTTGCCAAAATACCAAGTCAAATACAGCTATAGCCAAGGCAAAGACATTCATAGTTTATCTGCTGATGAAAAACTGCATTTACTCGTCAATAGTATTTTGCCAGAAGTCAGAAAATCTATTGATAAAAATATGCCTTTGACGGTGGGTAGCGATATTTTTACAGCCAAGCCATTAGCCGAAGTGTTTCAAAAAGAAAAGCATATTTATTTGACAGCGTATCCAGTGATTGACGATACAGGGGAAAAAACTCATATTGCCCCTGATGAGCGAGCCAAAGCACAAACCAATCACGACAATCAAGAGCTAAGTTTTGATGTTGTCAATGCCGATTGGTATGCCTATAGTGAAAACTATGGCACAAGCGAAGAAAAGCGGTTTGTCAAATACATAGCGACCAAAATAGATGAGCTCAAACAAACATATCAAGGAGCGCAGATTTATTTGATTCGTAATGAATTGGATTATGCGTTATTTGATATACAAAGTGGTCGTAAGTTTAGCCCTGATTATTTGATGATTATCAATGACATTAATAATCATGCCTTGTATTATCAATGTCTGTTTGAACCCAAAGGCGGGCATTTGTTAGATAAAGACAAATGGAAAGAAGAGGCTTTGATAGAACTCGATAAAAACGCTAAGATTGTCTTAGAGCCTGATGATGATTATCAAACAGTCAAATGTTTGGGCTTTAAATTCTTTAATAGTGATGTTCGTGGAGTGGGTGATTTTGGAGCAGATTTTGAGAATAAATTGTGAAATATGAAAAATTGATGAAAAAAAATCACGCCTACTGTGATGGCTATATAAAAGTCAAATTTTGACGTATAATGCGGTTATCTTTGTCATACATCATTATCATGCATATTCTCATCATCGAAGATGACCCTGCCATTGCCACCACCTTAAGATTCGCCTTAGAGCGTGAAGGTTATGTTGTATCATGGGCAGATACCGTCGCCAAAGTCTCCTCCCATCTGGATATGCCACGCCTTGATGCCGTGGTGCTTGATGTTGGTCTGCCTGATGGCGATGGTTTTGGGGTATGCCAGATGATACGCCAAGGCTCACGTCATGCCCACGTTCCGATACTGTTTCTTACCGCTCGCAACGATGAGATAGATCGTATTTTGGGACTGGAAATGGGAGCAGATGACTATATCGCCAAGCCATTTAGCCCGCGAGAGCTGGTAGCACGTCTAAAAGCCATCTGGCGTAGAGAAACCATGTCCACCAACAAAGTCGGCAAATCCGAATCAAAAACGGCTACCGATTTTACCAAACATACAGGCAAACACGCATGGCGTTACCAAGCTTATGATTACTCCCTTTTCCTAAACGACCAAGCCCTATCTTTGTCCAAGACAGAGCTGGTCATCATGCTGACCTTACTTACCAATCCCTCTCACATTCTGTCTCGTGAGCAGATTTTGGCGAGTATTTCTGACCACCCAGAGCATCGCCTATCACGCACCATTGATAGCCATATCAAAACCTTACGCCAAAAATTGGCTCAAGTGTGTGAGGATGACTTGATTTTGACCCATCGAGGGTTGGGGTATAGTTTGTGCTAAATCCTCATGCCTTACTTGACCGTCTTTTTAAAAAGAAAATCAGTTTTAGTATTTTTGTGCGGATATGGCTGACCTTTGCCCTCATCACCTTATTGTCATCGTCTCTTGCTTTATATTATGTACAAAAAACCGTGCGACCCTCTGCCAAACGCGTGGTGGAGGATAGCTTGGTAGACACCTCTGTGCTGCTCGCTCATATGGTAGCAGATGATTTGGGCAGACTACCAAAAGATGAACTCAACAAGCAGCTCAAAGGCAGACTTGATAAGGCTTTTACTCAAAATCTTGAAAGTCCCTTTTGGTATCACCAAAAAAGCCAAAGCACTTATCATGTGTATATGACCGACCCACAAGGCATGGTCATATACGACAGTCGTGGGATAAGCGTAGGGGCGGATTTTAGTCGTTGGAATGACGTGTATCTAACTTTACGCGGTAAGTATGGTGCAAGAAGTACCGACATCGACGGGCATTCGGTCATGTACGTGGCAAGTCCCATCATGATAGATGGCAAAATGATGGGGGTTTTATCTGTGGGTAAGCCCACACAGACACTGATACCCTATCTTAATAAAAGCACCGATGAGATTATTAAGATCATCCTAACCATCATGGCAGTCACACTCATGACCGCTACGCTGATGGCATGGTGGCTAAGACGCAGCATCGACAGCGTTAACCGCTATACCAAAGGGCTTGCCAGCAGTGCTCCTCCGCACTTCTACCTAGGTAGAGAGCTAAATGAGCTCATGGCAAGTATTCACACCATGAAAGAGGTGATAGAAAATAAAGCTTATGTCAGCGAATACGTCCATACGCTCACACACGAATTAAAATCGCCCTTGACCGCCATTCGTGCCAGCAGTGAAATACTCTGTGATGAGCTAAGCGATGACGAAAGACGACAATTCACAGGCATCATTCTTTCACAGACGGATAAAATGACTCAGTTGGTGGACAAGCTGTTGACGCTTGCCAAACTAGAACAGCCTACCTTTAAATTAAACAACACCAACATCCTCATTGATGAGATGATTCAAGCCTGCCTCAACCAACAATCGGCAACCTTAAAAACATTAAACAAAACCGTTCATTTCCATCTAAGTGGACTTAGCGTCAATGCTGATGAATTTTGGCTGGGTCAAGCCATGCAAAACCTCGTTGATAATGCGTTGTATTATGGCAAAAGCTTTATTGATATTCACGTCCATCAAACAGACAATCAAACCATCATCACCATAAAAAACGACAGCGATACACTTGATGATTTTATCATCAACAGAGCCTTTGAGCGTTATTTTAGCATGGGCAACAATCATCGCCAAAAAAGCACAGGGCTGGGGCTTACACTTGTCAAGCAAGTAGTGGAGCTGCATGGCGGTCGTGTCACACTCGAGCAAAATCATGATAAAGCACAGGACAAAGAGAGTGTCATCATGGTGACGGTGGCACTGCCAAGATGAGTTTTTCACATACTTTCCATAAACCCACCTTAATTTTCCATAATTTTTGCACATGCGATTTTTACAATAACTCCCATCTTATCTGCCGTCTCGTAGGAGTTATTTATGCAAAAAATCGGTGCAAAACTTGTCATCATCGGCATGGTCTGCCTTGTGTTCTTTGTTGGACTCATGTTCATCAGTAGCTTGGTGGACGAACGTCAAGCCTATCATGATGAAGTCATCAATGACATTAAATCCTCTCATGTATCCTCGCAGCTTATGGCAACCCCGTTTCTCCTTGCTCAATATGGTGATGACAAATACTACATTTTCCCCACCAAAAGCGACATTAAAGCACAGGCTGCCGTACATGACGATGAATACAAACGAGGGATTTATCGGGCGATTAGCTATGACTCAAAAGTCAGCGTCCAGCAGAGTTTTGAGCCCACCAAAACAATCAGCCATGCTGTTGAAACACCTTTGTCTGACGAGACAGCCCCATCGAATGCCAACCATGTTGCAGCCGCTGCCAGCCCAGATACTACCCAAAGCCCGCCATCAGTTAGTGCAAACACTCCCACTGAGACCACCAAACAATCCGAACAAACATCCGTCATCGCCTCACCCCTAAAACTTATCATCGCCGTGAGTGATTTGCGTGGAGTGGTACCGACTCATGTGGTCGTAAACGGCACCTCTTATCCTGCCACTTTCAATAGCGATAATACTTTATCCATGCCCTATTTAGAAGCACAACTACCCTTAACCCAAGAGGATTTTTTTAATGGTAAAACGTTGGACGTACGTTTTGAGCTCGATGTGGCAGGCATTGGTAGTTTTGGCGTCATACCACTTGGTGAGATAGCAAGCCTATCCCTAAACAGCAATTGGCAAAACCCCAAATTCTCAGGGCAAGCACTACCCACTCACAAATCGCTGACGGATAATGGTTTTGGGGCGACATGGCAGACTCATGTCTTAGGCGTACAAAACCAACGCCTCATCATGCAGCTTGCCCATGGCATGGGCAGTTTTGATGACTATGCTCATTCTGCACTGATGACTGACTTCATTCACACCAATGACACTTACACCCAAACTGACCGCAGCATTAAATATGCCCTACTGCTCATCATGATATCCTTTGGTACGTTCTTTTTATTTGAAGTCATTAAGGCTCGTGCAATTCATCCCGTTCAATACCTGCTGGTTGCCAGTGCCTTATTGGTATTCTACCTACTGCTGTTATCGCTTGCTGAACAAATCGCCTTTTTATACGCTTATGCCATCGCCAGCATTGCTTGCGTGGGGCTAATTGGTTGGTATGCATGTCATATGCTAGGCTCTGCTCTGCGTGGCATGGGTTTTGGAGCAGTGTTAGGCTCGTTGTATGCTGCCTTTTACGTCATTCTCTCAGCCAGCGAACAAAATCTGCTCATGGGCTCGGTATTCTCATTCATCTGCATCGCCATCGCCATGATTGCCACACGTCATGTGGATTGGTATAGCATCAAAGAGCAGGATGCAGATGATGACACCAATGATGATGAAGAGCTCGAAGACTCATCCCAAAGTCGCCCTAACTCACCGATGGCACTTGCCATTCACGACGACACCATCGCCTTGGAGACCAAAAATGATTGATGCTTGCATGATGCCCACTGATTTTTCGCCTCTTGGTGAGTCCAAGCCTGTCATATTGGCTTACTTTGCCAAAGACGACTGCATAGAGTTTTTGCATTGGCTCTATGTGCCAACGCTTGGTGCGATACTCAGCTTTGATAAACAGGTCTGCTCTCACGTTGAGTTGATTGGGCTGATTTAAGCCCAACCAAACTTAGCCAGATGTGTTCGGATTTATTTGGATGAATCACACGAAGCAACATATCCTGTCAATCAGTTCATTACAAAAAATGGACTGATTTTTTTGCCCAAATTTCTTATAATAAAGCCATTTACCATTTTAGTCAGTTATAGGAGTGTCGCCATGAATGACTTACTCGCCCAATTTCTTCCCATATTTTTGGTGACTTTTGGGGTATTTGTGCTGTTTTTTTTATTCATGGGTATTGGTTATTTGGTCAAGAAAAAACCTCTAAAAGGCTCATGTGGTGGCGTGGCTACGCTGATGGGTGATGAGTTTTGCCAGTTTTGTGGTAACGACCCTAACAAATGTGACAGCCTAACTGATGATGACAAAAAAGCCATGCTTGCTAACAAAGCAGTGCTTGATAAAATCGCTAAAAAGATTTGAGATGGTCAAGCTGTATTGTTTTTGATTTTTGCTTATCATTAAAATAAGCAAGTTTTATCAGATGATTTTAGAATGCAAGTCATGTCATTCATGTTTGACATCAGAGCAGTAGGGGCAGATTGCCCTCTAATTGCCTTCTAAGGCATTAGCCCTACTTTATCCATCATCTTAAAATAAATGTGATAAACACTCAAGTCATGACTCTCAAGCGCCCGACTCATCGCCAAGATGACAATGCTAACGGTCAGCACCTGTTATAAGACCACCCTCCCATCTTTGATGGTCTTTACATGTTTCATTGCTTGAGTGAAGCAAAATTCAGCGAACAACATCGCCACACTTGCCTGACATCAAAGGGCGTTTTTTATGCCCTTGTTTATCTGACACAACTCACATCTTGATGACAGTATCGCCATGCCAAAATCCACTCTCCCTTTGGGTTTACTTATCGTCACGCTCATTTTGTCCGCCATCAATATGCGTTCGCCGATTGTCATGTTGGGTTCGGTCGCCCCTGCCCTAATCGATGCACTGGGACTGTCCATCTCTACCATTGGGCTACTTGGGTCACTCCCCATGCCAATGTTCGCCGTTGGTGCATTAGTTGCCCCCCTGCTTGCCAGACGCTTTGGCTTAGAAATGATGATGATGGTCAGCACTTTAGTGTTGGCATTAGGCGTATTGATGCGGGTGTGGTTTGGTGTCAATGGGTTGTTTGTCGGCACACTTGGACTGTCGCTTGCCATTGGACTGCTCAACGCCCTAACCGCCCCCTTCATCAAAAAATATGCCCCCCATCACATCGCCCTAGCCACGGGGGTGTTTAGTTTGTCCATGTCACTTTTTGCAGGCTTTTGTGCGTTCGTCGTTGTGCCGATGATGACAGTGATGTCATGGCAGATGACTTTGTCATCGTGGGGTGTGTTTGCTGTGGTTGTGTTTGTTTTACTGCTGTTCATCAGTCGATTAAAACAGACTGATGACCCCACCCTTACCGCCCAACCCCTAAGCCAGTTTAATGCATGGAAAAACAAAGATGCGTGGTATATGGGTCTCTATATGGGCATACAGTCACTCTTGTTTTATACGGTGGCAAGTTTTTTACCCTCCATTGGAATGGGTTACGGGCTTAGCCTGTCCGATGCCAGCCAACTTGCTCTGACTTTTCAAGCAGTCGCTCCAGTCGCCATTTTTTTGCTGACTTATCTCATTAAACGAGGTCTGCGTGTCAGAATCATCGCCTTAACCGCCAGCCTTGCAAATGTGGTAGGAGTGGGAGGGCTGATGTGGCTGCCTGATTATCTGTTGGCTTGGTCGGCACTCGTAGGCTTTGGTGCTGCCGCCATCTTCACCTTGTCATTGATGATGTTCTCACTACGCACGACACGACTGGACACAGCAAGAGATTTGTCAGGCATGGTGCAGGCGGTGGGTTATAGTGTGGCATTTTTTGGTCCTTTGGTACTTGGCAAACTATACGAAAGAACAGGGACGTGGGAGCTGTCGCTTTGGGTGCTGTTCATGCTCATGTGTGTTAATGTGGGCTTTGGGTGGCTGGCAGCTAAGACAGATAGAGTGGATTAAGGACTGAATAAATACCTTCGGTCATGTCTCTATACATTTTTCAAAAAAAATAGCCCTTTAGTAAAAGAGCTATTTTTATGCGATGATTTTATTGTCAATTTAACATCAACTTAAGCCAACGCCTTGGTAATTTCAGCCATCAAACGCTCATCATCAGCGGTAATGTCAGGAGCAAAACGCACCAAGACTTCACCGTCAGCCCCAACCAAAAATTTTTCAAAATTCCACAACACTTCTGGGGGCTGGTTTGGCGTCAGCCCATATTCAATCAAATCTTGCATCCAAGGACCTTCACCGATACGCTCTGGTTGCGCCTTTGTCAATGCCTGATACAGTGGATGTTTGGCGTCACCGACAATGCTGATTTTTTGTAATACTGGAAAAGTCACATCATACGTTAATTGGCAAAATTGCTGAATCTTTGCATCAGACTCAGGTTCTTGAGCCAAAAAATCATTACACGGAAAGGCCAAAATCTGCAAGCCATTTACTTTTTGCTGACGGTATAACGCTTCTAGCCCTTTATATTGCCCTGTTAAGCCACATTGTGAAGCAACATTGACAATAAGATAAGCCTTGGCAGGATAATCAGCCAACGTTTTGGCATTACCTTGATGGTCGTTAAAAGAGATGTTTTGAATGGTCATGATGATATCCCAGTTGGTGTGAAATATGGTGTGTTTTACTCTAGCATGAATTGATGTGATAAAATGGGTATTTTTTGATGCCAACAAACCCTTTATCGTAATGATAAAAGGTTTTGCCAATAATTACTCCCATTCAATCGTTGCAGGCGGTTTACTACTCACATCATAAACGACACGAGACACATCTTTAATTTCATTCATGATGCGAGTCGATATTTTATCGATGAGTTCATAGGGCAGGTGAGCAAAACGAGCGGTCATAAAATCTACCGTTTCAACAGCACGAAGGGCAATCACCCACGCATAACGGCGACCATCTCCCACCACACCAACAGATTTTACCGGTTGGAACACAGCAAAGGCTTGAGCGGTTTTATCATACCAACCAGACGCACGCAGTTCTTGCATAAAAATATCATCAGCAAGACGCAGAATATCAGCATATTCTTTTTTCACTTCACCCAAAATACGCACCCCAAGACCTGGGCCTGGGAATGGATGGCGATAAATCATATGATGTGG
>JBHCHC010000114.1:0-17124 GCA_041802645.1 Moraxella sp.
CTCCACCTTAAAATCTTTGGTGGAACAAGACTTAAAGAGAGCTGACCAATTTTTGGACAGCCTATCCATTACTGACAACCCCGCTACTGCCCTTGAGTTGATTGGCAAATTTAACCACCTAAATCTCGCCCTAAATCGCAGTTTTGGTATTTTATCACACCTAAACAGCGTCGTGTCTGGCAGTGACATTCGCACCGCCCATCATGATGTTCTGCCTGCTTTATCCGCCTTTTCCACCAAAACAGGGCAGTCTGTGACGCTTTACCAACTATATAAATTAGTCAATGACAATTTAGACAGTCTAGACGCTGATGACGCCCTAAAAAGAGCGGTGGAACTTGCCCTGCAAGGCTTTACGCTATCAGGTGTAGCGTTAGATGAGAACAAAAAAGCACGCTTTGCCGAGATTTCTGCTCGCTTGTCGTTACTGTCTGCTAAGTTCTCAGACAATGCCCTTGATGCCACCCAAGCCTTTGCTCTCCCTCTGACACAGGCACAGCTGTCAGGCATCCCTCCAAGTGGTCTAACCCTGCTAAAATCAGCAGGTGACAACTACAAAGCCAGACACCCAAACACCGTGCTTGCCACTGATTATGTTGCTACGCTTGATGTGCCAATGTATTTGGCAGTCATGCAATACGCCGATGACCGTGCGTTGCGGCAGATGCTTTATCATGCTTACAACACCCGTGCCAGTAGCGAGAGCACCTATGGTCATGCTAAGTTTGATAACAGCGATGTCATGACTGAAATTTTGACTTTACGCCAAGAAAAAGCCAAACTGCTTGGCTTTGATGACTATACTCAATTATCCCTAGCAACTAAGATGGCAACCGATAAAAACGAGATTGAAGCCTTCCTAAAAAACCTAGCTCATCATGCCACGCCCTTTGCCAAGTCAGATTTGGCGGACATGCAGATTTTAGCTAAGACACTGGGCATGGACAAGGTTGAGCCTTGGGATATGCCCTACTTGGTAGAGAAAATCCGTCTTGAGAAATACAACTTAAACAGTGATGAACTTCGACCTTATTTTCCCCTGCCTGTGGTACTAACAGGTTTGTTTGAGATTATCGCCAAGCTCTTTGATGTCCGCTTTATCGAACGTACCACAGAGGTGCCACGTTGGCACGAGGACGTACAATTTTTTGAGTTACATGATCATGATGGTATTATTGGCGGTCTGTATTTGGACTTGTTTGCTCGGCATGGCAAGCGTGGCGGTGCATGGCTTTCAGGCTTTCAAGAAAAGCATAAAGATAAAGAGATGGAGCAGTTGCCTGTTGGATTTATCGTGGGTAATTTCTCGCCTGCGGTGGATGGCTTGCCAAGCCTGCTTAGTTTTGATGAGGTTAACACTTTATTCCATGAGTTCGGGCATGGTCTGCACCATCTACTCACCAAAATCACTCTAAGTGATGTGGCAGGAATCAGTGGCGTGGAGTGGGACGCAGTCGAATTACCCAGTCAGTTTATGGAAAATTTCGCCATCGACAAAGACGGCATCACACTCATCAGTCATCATGTCCAAACAGGCGAATCACTTCCTCAAGATAAACTCGATGCACTTGTGTCTGCCAAAAATTTTCAAAGCGGACTACAAACCTTACGCCAGATAGAGTTTGGTCTGTTTGATTTACGCATTCATGGTCAAGATTTGGCAGGCTATGATGATGTTTTGACCATACAAAATGCCGTGCGTGACGAGGTTGCTATCGTCATTCCTCCTACCAATAACCGCTTTGCCAATACGTTTGGTCATATCTTTGCAGGGGGTTACGCTTCTGGGTATTATTCATATAAATGGGCGGAGCTCTTATCGGCAGATGCTTTTGGCAAATTTGAAACTGCTAACGACCTAAAAGAGCATGGTGTGTTTAATCCCAAAATAGGGCAAGCTTTTAAGCATGAAATCCTTCAAATGGGAGGTTCACGCCCTGCCAAAGACAGCTTTGTCGCCTTTATGGGACGTGAAGCCAACATCGAAGCACTTCTGCGTCACAGCGGCTTTGCCAAATAATCCATAAATGCAGAACAGTCGCCTTAGTGAGCATCAGTCGATGTTGGTTAGTTAGTTAGTTTGCTTACATGACATACGCCCAAGATAATCATAGCTCAAACTTATCTAAGCACGTATGGCAGGGATTTTAGCTTTGATTTATTTTATCATGAGCATGCTTGTGGTGTATTCTTAGCTAACCCCATCTTGTAACTGATTTTAAGATTTTATATACAAATGCTCTGTCTTGCTTCGCCAACTTTACCACCAGACTGTATATTAACCAATCGTTGATGTAAGCAGACTGAATTTACCAATTTTTTAGCATGACAATGATGTCCCAGCGTGAGCCAAAGCCATGAGATACCAATCCACCCACCCAAAACGCCAATTTTTGGCAGGGGTCAAATGCACCGAATGTGGGGCGACTGACACCACCGTACAAGTGCAGATTTTTGTACCAGAACCTGATGAATATATTGAATGCGTAGCGTGCCATCACACAGCAAGAAGACCCACCGCCGAAGAATTGCCAAAAATTCAAGCTCACAATGCAGGAGTAACACCCGATGGTGTGGGCGTGGTACGATTTATAAAATAACCCTAATTATTATGAATAAATTTGCTTTGAATAAGCCTGTTTTTGGATGATTTAATCTCAAGCCGACACAAAAAATAAAAAGACATCGTTTCATCTGATATTAATTTAGATGCTGACAAAAAAGCAGTTTTGGCATTAAAATCTTGCTTTTTATCTTAATTTTGTTATAAAAAGCTGAAAAATCTTGTAAATTTTGATATAGTACAGCAATACTTTATGCAAGGTATTTTGGCATATCTTTGCCCAATTACCACTTCATTATATATTTGCCCATGAGTAGACCGATGGGCGTAGCTAGAATAGGTTTTCCATGTCAGAGCAAAAAAACCCAAACGACATTAATTTTGATGATGAATTTTTAAACATTGAACTTGACAGTGTGCACACAGATGTCAATTCAGACACAGACTCAGCGTTAAATGCTGATTTTGATGAGTTGTTCAATAAAACCATTCCTGTCTCATCCGAACCCTCCTCAAAGCCAGATTTAGGCGCAAGCGACCTATCAGATGATTTGATCTTAGACGGCTTAACCTCTGATGCATTTGGCATCAATCTCACTGACACCGTAGCTGGTCATGACATCACAAGTGGTGGTATTGATTTGAGCAAAATCACAGATGAGCTAAGTCAGCACAGTCCATCAGAAGTTAGCCTGCCTCAAACACCCAATACAGCCGATAACACGCCTCATCTTGATGGTGCCGATACCGCTGCCCTACTTGGCGCAACCGCCTTAGCGGGTATCGCTGGTAGCAGCTCTAGCAATGACTCTGATAGCAGCCCAAATCCAGAAAGCAAGCCGACCAAAAAAGCAGGATTGTTCGGCAAAAAAGATGCTACATCCAAAGCTCCTAAACCAGCCAAAACCAAAATTCCTAAGTCCGCTGGCGACAAAGGGGATTTAACAGGACTACTAGATAACCCACAAAAACTCAATAAAATGATTTTAGGCGGTGTCATCGCTCTTATTTTGGTTGGTGTGGCATTATATATGGCAATGAGTGGTAATGAAAGCCCACCTCCCACCAATGCCGCTCCTACTCCTGTCAATACACCTGCACCTGATGCAAATGCAGAGGTAGCACCCACGCCACAGACACAGACTGTCTCTGGTGCGGCAACACCAGCGGGTGATGACATACTGCCTGAGATTAAACCTGTGGTTGATCCTGATGAGATTCTAAATGCGGAGATTCCTGATGATCCTGCACTCATCAAAGAAGAGATTGACCGTTTGGCAGATAAAGAAGCTCAAATCGCTGAACAAGAAAAACTCATTCAAGACCAGCTGACCATGATGGAAGATATGACAACAGCTAAAGCGGAGCATATCGCCCTACTAGAGGCTCAAATCGCCGAACTTGAAAAGCAAAAAGGCAATAACCCTGCCGCACCCACCACCGAATCCAAATAACCAATCAAAAGCCCAACCAAGAGTTGGGCTTTTTGCTTACAAGGCGTGTCATAAAATCCTTATCGCTTGCTCTCGCTTCTGTAGTACCTGACCTTCCAATATTGATTTGGCAACATGAATCTCTTTGACATCATCAAATCCTGAGATGTACCAACTTCTGCCCACATCCTTAATAACGAGCATCTTATCTATGACATCAATGATGGCATCATGGGTCAGCCTGTCAGTTTGCCCATTTGCTATCAATGTATGATTTTTAATGATGATTTGACCGCTTTTAATGTGGCTTTGATGCTGTCGGCGATGTTTGTACACATTAAAACCAAAAATCAACATGGCAAAAAGCGTCATCACGCCAATCGTTATCTCCACAGGAGCAACCATCGCCACAATTAATATACCAATTGCCAACACCACAAGGACTCCTGCCATGATAAACACAGGATTTGTGTCAGTACCATTGAGTGTGATGACCACACCATCATCGATGACTTTCAGCATTACCAACCCAATGCCTGTTGCTGCAATTTAAAAATCCTCTCAATGCCCAACTGAGCCAAGTCAAGCATGGCATTGGCTTGTTCGCGAGTGAAGTGCTTATCTTCTGCTGTCCCTTGAATCTCAATAAACCCTCCTGTCTGTGTCATCACCACATTCAAATCGGTGTCACAAGTAGAATCTTCATCATAGTCCAGATCCAGATACGCTTGTCCATTCTTCATGCCCACCGACACCGCCCCAACCAGTCCAAGAAGTGGGTCGGTGCTGAGTTTATTATCTCTTTGTAGGCATTCTAAGGCATCAATGAGTGCCACCGCTGCTCCTGTGATGCTTGCCGTACGCGTGCCGCCATCTGCCTGTATGACATCGCAGTCCACATAGAGAGTATGATCGCCCAATTTGGACAAATCAAGCATGGCACGAAGTGACCGCCCAATCAACCGTTGTATCTCTTGGGTACGCCCTGCCTGCTTTCCCTTAGTCGCCTCACGCTGTGTGCGTGTGCCTGTGGCTCGTGGCAACATACCGTATTCGGCTGTCAGCCAACCTTGCCCCTGCCCTTTTAACCAACGTGGTACGCCTAACTCTACGCTGACATTGCACAGCACTTTGGTGTCGCCATAACAGACCAAAACTGACCCTTCAGCGTGCTTGGTGTAATGACGAGTAAAAGAGATATCACGTAGAGCATCTATTGGGCGGTTATTATGTCGCATGAGGTGACCTTTATCCTATAAAATAATTTAGATTGGGCGTATTGTAACAGCTTTTTCATAAAAACAAAACCGCTTGAGCTTTGTCAAGCGGTTAAACGATAAGCAGATAACACCAAGGCATGTTGGCATTTCATAAGTTTTAAAAAATGCTAGATAAATGATGGATATGCTTATGATGGAAAATGACCAAATCTTACCTTTTGTCGTTGATAAACTTGTCAACATGACTGTATTACCTACATTTGTCACCTAAAAAGGCAGTATTTATCTCCATTTTCCATCCAAGTTAGCAACATATCCCAAACATTTATGCCTTATTATCGTCTTCTAGTTTACGCAACTCTTTACGCAAAATCTTACCCACATTAGACTTAGGAAGTTCATTGATGAATTCGACAAATTTGGGGCGTTTATAACCTGTTAGATTCTCTTTTGCCCATGATTGCACTTCTTCAGCGGTCAGACTATCATCTTTTTTAACCACAAAAACCTTCACAAGCTCACCACTACGCTCATCAGGAACGCCAATTACCCCACATTCTAACACTTTAGGATGAGCCGTGATGACTTCTTCCACCTCATTTGGGTAGACATTAAATCCTGACACTAAAATCATGTCTTTTTTACGGTCGATGATTTTAATATAGCCCTGCTCGTCCATGACACCGATGTCCCCCGTTTTAAAGTAGCCATCTGCCGTCATGGTCTTGGCGGTCTCATCATCTCTATTCCAGTAGCCTTTCATAACCTGAGGGCCTTTGATGGCAATCTCACCCGCCTCACCCATCGCCACCTCTTTATTGTCATCATCGATTAAAATGATGTCCGTATCAGGAAAAGGAATGCCAATCTTACCTGTATAGCTGCCTGGAGGATTTAGGGCAGCGACTGGTGATGTTTCAGAAAGACCATAACCCTCAACGATATATGTACCTGTCAACTTTTCCCATGCCTGAGCAGTGCTGGGCAGAACCGACATTCCACCACCGAGCGATAAGCGTAAATTAGAGTGGTCAAGATTCTTAAAGCCCTCATGATGAGCGAGTGCGTTAAACAAGGTGTTAACCGCAGGGAAAAAGACAGGTTTATGCTTAGCAAAGTCTTTGGTGAGTGCATCAAAATCACGAGCATTGGTGATGAGCAATAATGCAAAACCCATCTTCATACCAAGTAACGCACACGCTGTAAAGGAGAAAATGTGATATAGAGGCAGTGCCACAGCAATGTATTTACCCGTCAAATCCTCACCTTCAGGAAATACCTTATTGACGAAAGTCATACACTGCTTGACATTGATAATTAAATTCTTATGAGTGAGCATCGCACCTTTTGCCACACCTGTTGTACCTCCTGTGTACTGCAGGACAGCAATATCATCTAGCGTCATCTCAGGGCGTTGGTAGCGACTGGCTGACACTGCAGTTAGGGCGTCTTTAAAGCTGACAGCATTAGGGATATTCCAACTTGGTACCATTTTTTTGACATGACGAACCACAAAATTCACCAAAAAGCCCTTCAGCCCCATCATATCACCGATGCTCGCCACAATGATGTGCTTGACTTGTCCTTTGTTTTTGACTTTTTCAAAAGTATGAGCGAAGTTCTCCACGATGAATAAGGCTTTTGCCTCGCTGTCATTGAGCTGATGTTCAAGCTCGTGAGGTGTATAGAGCGGATTAACATTCACAAGGGTCAATCCTGCCCGTACAATACCAATCATCGCAATTGGATACTGCAAAATATTTGGCATCATCACTGCCACTTTATCGCCCTTAGTCAGTCCAAGCGACTGCAAATAACTGGCAATCTGACGGCTGTAAGTGTCTAGTTCACGATAAGTGATGGATGCTCCCATGCACGTTAATGCCACTTTATCGCCATGAACGGCAAAGTTCTTATCAAAGCTATCAAGTAATGAATTCACACCGTCTGGTACTTTGACAGTAATATCCAGCCCCTTATCGGCATAAGTTTTAACCCAAGGGCGGTCAGATGGGACGCTAAAATTTTGCATGGATCTTCCTTAATATTCTAAAATGGAACGTCTTGATGGTTAAAGTGAAAGTCACTCAAATGTAAGCAAATATTAGCTATAAAATACACCATTTTTACCAAATTGCCAAACGGTTTTTTTATAAAAGAGCAAAATTTTTGTAGTGTTTATGTTGCCTTAATAATAGGTCTTCATGGGCAAAATGACATTGGTGAGCATCTTTATTTCATAGATAAACGACACCAACAGATAGAATAAAAAAGTAAAGTAACACAAGGCACGCAGACAAAAACCAAATCAAAAACAAAGACCCCTATTTTTATAAAGTCAATGTCAAAGTTAATGCCTTAAAAAGTCCAATGATAAGCCATTGGCAGCAGTTTAAGTAAAAATAGGGCGAATATGGTATCAAATAGATTGATTTAAGATGCTTGCAAGACGCCGAAGCACTCCTTGTCCTTGCATTGTCATTATCGCCTTGTGCTACTTTGGTTTTGGGTGACATAGGTTTTATAGGTCAAAACCCACCTCCCCAAAATAAGTTTATAAACATATACTCATAATAAATGCAGCCATAAAGATGCTCATGATAAAGGCGTTACCGCCAAAAGCATATCAATCATCTCTTTAAATTCATTAGGAACAATGATTTTAAAATTAGCGATTTCATTTTTTAGGGTAATCAATCGCTCAGTTTCTGCTTTGACTTTTTCATTGATTTGCATTTGGCGGTCATGGGTGCGTTTTGTCAATTCTTCTTCAAAACGTACTTTGGCGGCATTTTGAAATTCACGAAACTTGGCTTTGTACTGATTGACCGTAGTTTCATGATCTCGATGCTCTGAAAGCAAGTAGTTCTGTAAGCTTTGTAATTCATCCAATTCATATAAGGGTGTATGATGAATTTTAAATACTTGCTCGCCCACCTCTTTAAAACTGATTCGCTCTTTTTTGGTTAAGCTTATACGAATGACATCAAAGTTATGAATAAACTTGCCAATATGGGCAGCTTTCGCTTCAGCGGTTTTATATGCAATCACTTCAGATAATGGCAAAGTTAATAAATAATCCTCCATGGTTACTTCAAGAATGCGTCGCAATTCTGCCATATCAATCTCTGGCAATAACTGCTCTTGCTTTACTCTTACTTCGCTTATTTTATCATTAATGATAGCAATGCGAGCGTCTTTTTCTTTAATCGCACTTCTAAAAAAAGCTGAGATAGCATATAGCTGACCAATTTTGGATAATTTACCATCAATATCATGCACTTTTTTGTGATTATCTAATGCTTCACCATCTAGATGGGATGTATGTGTTTCAAGATGAGTGATGTCATCTTGGATGGGTTTTAGTGTTTCTTTGATACGCTCGCAGACATAATTCGCCTCGGATGAGGTTAATCCAGAAACATTAAAATAAGGATTTTTGGTTAATAGCTTTTGGATGGCACTATCTGTATGGTTCATATCATTCATCATTTTACTCACTTTATTAAAATGTTATTGGGTAAGATTACATGGTTTTCATCTTAACTTTATTGGGTTAATTTATTAGTTTTCAATAGCTTATCTTTAATGATTTTAGCATTTTTCTGAATATCATGAACTAATACCACTTCATCTTCTCCACCAAAATGTGATATATTTGGTAAGTCCCTTAAAAACTCATCAATCTCATCAAGGCCAAGCAGTCGCCCATGCAAATCAAAGCCGACATTTAGCGCCCTACCCCTGACTTTGGCAAGTCTGTCGTGCAAATGCCCATAAAGATGATACCAGCCCTTATGACAGCCTTCCCATTCAATCATCGGATAATGACTTAAAATCAAAGTATGTCCCCCATCACGCAGACGCACTTTGGCATAATCTTGGATAGACGACAATAAAGGCTTGCCGTCGTGTTTTTTTAATGACAAAAATTCTGCTTTGTGCTGTTTGATAAGAGTATCATGATTGCCCAAAATCAAATGATGTTCGCCATTTAATCGCTCCAAAACAGCAATGATGTCTTTTTTGTCTTTGGCAAATGACACATCGCCCAAATTATAAACCACATCATCAGGACGCACGGTGGCATTCCAAACATCAATCAAATATTCATTCATTTTTTGCGGGTCGTCTTTGCCATATTCAGGACGAAATGTCGGACAAAATTTCACAATATTACCATGCGAAAAATGCCAATCAGACGTAAAATAAAGTTTTTTCATCATTCACCTATTACATTAGCCTTAAAAAAAATTATTTACTCACACAATCAAATACCCAGTCCATAATAAAATCACCGCCATATAAATGATTTTTTGCCCAATCGCTAAATTCATCTATGACTTTTTTATCAAGACAAGCAATACGTTTGGCAAAAATTTGTCGATGGTCTTTATTTTCTAACCATGCACTCACTTTATTGACATAGTCGGCATCATCATTGGCAAAAGCATTATTAATCCTACCCCCATACCAATACTCATAATACCCAGCATAAATATAATGCGTGGTTGCCTGAGGCGTATCACTCTTTAGCCATATCTCAAGCAGCGGACTAATATCTACCCCACCAATGGCAAACATCAATATATAATCAAACATGTTTTGATGAATTTGCCAAGGGTAGTTATCTAATAACGCTTTGATAAATACATTTGCAAATGTTTGCCAGCTTTGTTTTTCTATGTCATTAAAAGCATGAATACATCTCCCCACTCGCTGAAAATAAATCTCTAGCGAATGATGTAATTCTTTGCCTTCTACCAATAACTCTGCCATACAGGGCAATAAATATTTGACTTCGGCAGGATTTTCATCACTGATATAGGCAGCGGCATTATATTCATACAAATGCACCTGACTAAGCTGACAAAGTGGCAAACGGCGCAATTCATCTGCCAGCTTTTTTGACATACAGCAGTCTATACAAGCATTGACCGTATGCCAATTGGCAGGATATTTACCAAAAATATGATATAATTCTTGTACTGCGGTTATTACTGCCGTATTCATACCATCTTTTCAATAAATTCTTGAATAAAGGTAATTTTATCCAATTCATCAAGTGCATTAAAGGTTTCTTTGTTTTCTTTAATATAATCAATGAGCGGATAAAATTCTTCGTCCACATGGCGTTTGTCTAATTTGCGCCCGATATTCTCGCTTTTACTACGCCCCAAAAACTTAGACACCAAATAATACGGTGATTTAAGTTTAAACAGCATTTCATTGCTATCGGTATCAAACACCATAAAGCCTTCGTGTTTGACGGTTTTTAATAGCGCTTTTAACTCACCAAAGGTGATGTCTTTAATCGTCTGTGGGCGGATAATTTTAATATCGCTCTTTTGATTAAAGGTATCGGCAATGGTGTCTAATTCATCTTCGCTGTATTGTCGCCCTGTCGCCACATCAATTAAACCAATGAATGTTTCGCCAAAGTTTTCTTTGATGATATGAACATCGCTTTCATCGGTAACTTCAAACAAAAACGTATGATTGGGATATTGTTTAAACAGCTTTTCGTACTTTTGGCAATGTGCTTTGGTCATTTTGGCAAAATCGCTATCCAGTGAGCCTGTGGTGGAATACAGCACCTGATTATCAAACTCCGCCCCATAACTTGGGTGCATATCATCTAAAGATACATAAGTACATACCCCCAAAAATCCATTGACCTTTACCACGGCATTGACTTTTTTGTCATCGCTGATACTAATGGGATAATGGCTTTTTTTGGCGATACGCTCGCTATAATTAAACACCTTTTTAAAGGGGCGAACGATAATGCGACCATGCTCATCTATCACCGTTCCCCGCATTTCAAGTAGAGCGTCATCAAAACGATTTTCATAAAATACTTTGCGGGCGTATTTTAATACTCGTAAAGCTGGATATGATTTTGATGGCTTGGCAACAAAATTACGTCCGCCATACGCCAAATACTCTGCGGTGATATAGGTATTTTGTGTTTCATCAAAAGGCAATGCTTGTTTTTCAAAAGTCATCATTGTGTCAATCTTAGCCTTTATGTCATCGCTCATTGGTTTGATGGGCGTAACATGAATTTCATCACGCAGTTTATTATTGTTTAGTTTGATATAAGCGGCTAACACGTCTTTTTCTTTGACATTGTGGGTATTATCAAAAAAGTTATGCAGCCGATAAACTTCGGTATGAAAGCCGTTTTTACGAGCCATTTGCAATAAATGAATGCACGCTGATGATTTTTGATTGGTGTTGGAATTGACAATCAAAATGTCTTGGCTTGGAGTTGCTTTACCTAATTTGAGTATTTCTTTGGTTTTGGCAAGTCCTATTTGTTGAGCTTTATCTACCGCTTCGGGCGACCATGTATATACGCCATGTTCGTCCGTTAATAAAATGTCATTTTCAATATGGACGATGGTGGCGTTTGGATAAGTTTGTTTAAATTCTGCCATTTTTTCTTGGGCAAAGGTGGATTTACCCGACCCTTGATGACCACGAAGTAATATAAATAATTGCATAACCTTTCCTACATTCATTCACTCATCTTTAAATTCATTTGGTGGACATGACGGGAGTCGAACCCGCAACAATGTGATAACTGTCGTTTTTAGTCATACAACCGAGAAACTTCGTTGGAAACGTGCGCCAGTGGTTGACCGTTTGCCACAGCCAGCACCTGCAATCCGCAACCATGCCAAAGCACCCACTTACCTATCACACCTGATTTTACTCAAACCGCCCGAGAACCTAACGTTTTTGGCGGTGGTGTCCCTTATGTGCCAACATGCCCGTGATGGTAATTTTGATATAGCGATATTTGTGCCAAGTTAGCAAATTAGAGAAATTTAATTTTTAACTTATTGATATTATGATGGTTTTATTTTTTTATTTATCAAATCTACTGATTTATGCTATGATAAATACCTATAGAAATAGATAAATAATAGAAAATTATATAAATTCTATTATCTATTTTGCTAAGATATATTTTTGCACCATTAAGAATTTGACTAAAAGGAATGTATGATATACCCTATTTTTAGTCTTGGTTTTAGGAAATCTGATTATGCCAATTCTTCATTCCACTCAAAAAACACCCAAAAAACGCATAGTCATCAGCTTTCTTGGCACGGTACTAGACGCAGGTTTTGGCAAAAAAACGCCATCAAAAATGGCGACCCAACATCGCCTTACATCAGCATGGGCTTGACATCGCTCAAGTGGAGCTGTTTGTCAGCGACAAATATCAAGACCTTGCCAATATTATCACAAGCGACATTCACGCCATCAGCCCCGACACGCAGGTAAATGCGGTGCCGATGACGCTCACAAACCCTTGGGATTTTAGCGAAGTGTACGAAAAACTCTCCGACTGGGCGAGCAATTATCCTTTTGATACAGACACTTACGACTATCTGACGCACATCACCACAGGCACGCACGTAGCACAGATTTGTCTGTTTTTATTGGTGGAGCGTCATCACATTCCAAGCCTACTGCTACAAACCGCCCCGCCCAAACTCAGTACTGATGAGCACTCCAACACTGCCCAAGCCCTTGATATTAAAGGAACTTATGAAACCATTGATTTGACTTTGGCGCGTTATGACGTGCTGCAGGGGCGACTTGCCAAAGCCCGTAACACCGCCCAAACGCACCTAAAAAGCGGTATCAACACACAAAACCCTGCCTTTAACGCCATGATAGCCGAACTTGAGCAGGTGGCGCTGGGGTCAAATTTACCGATTTTATTGACGGGCGAAACGGGCGTGGGCAAATCGATGCTTGCCAAGCGAATTTTTGAGCTTAAAAAATCCCGTCATCTGATTTATGGCGATTTTGTGGACGTAAACTGCGCCACGCTCAAGGGCGATGGGGCGATGTCGGCGCTGTTTGGTCATCATAAAGGGGCATTTACAGGGGCGGTATCGGCACGCACAGGCTACCTAAAAACCGCCCATCAAGGCGTGCTGTTCCTAGATGAGATTGGCGAGCTTGGGGCGGACGAACAAGCCATGCTTTTGACCGCTTTAGAAGAAAAGCGTTTTTATCCCTTGGGCAGTGATACGGCGGTGGCAAGTGAGTTTATGCTGATTGCAGGGACAAATCAAGATTTGGCAAAGATGGTGGCAGATGGTACATTTCGCAGTGATTTGTATGCTCGCATTAACATTTGGCAGTATCGCCTGCCTGCCCTTGCCAACAGACGTGAAGACATTGAGCCTAGCGTGGCGTATATTTTGGCGATGGCAAACAGCGAAATTGGGCGAACGTGCCGATTTGACAAAACGGCTTTGCAACTGTATTTGGCGTTTGCCTTGTCGGATAAGGCGCTGTGGCAAGGCAATTTTAGAGAATTGTCCGCCAGTATTTTGCGCCTTGCCACACTTGCCAAAGATGGGGTTATTCATACGCCACAAGTCAAAGCAGAGATTAGGCGACTACAGTTGCAGTGGCAGCCATTTGATAGCCAAACACCAAACGAGCCCACAAAGCCAACAAAGCCCACAAAAACCATTTATACCGCAAAAGTGCAAACGCTGCTGGACAGCTTGGACACCTTTGATAAATTACAACTGCAACAAGTGATTGATGTGTGTCGTCAGCATGACAGCTTGGCGGCGGCAGGACGGGCGCTGTTTGATAAATCCAGACAACAGCGCAAAGCGGTCAATGACAGTGATAGATTAAGAAAATATTTGGGGAAGTGGGGGCTTGAATGGGGAGACATCCAATCCTAAAAAGAAGCACTCTTTGAATGACTACTGCTCATAGGCATCTGTTTTTAGGCATAAAAGCAGATGGATGTAGATGATTCATTTACAGGTTTATCCAATCACCATCATCACGTCTTTGCCGCACAAGCATTGATGATTAATTTTAAAGAAAGAGCTCCTGCACTCCTTGCCAGCCCACTTTTAGTCCAAGCCCTACCAGCACCCATAAAATCACCGTGCGAAACTTATCCGATGGCAAATGCTTACCCCATTTCATCCCCAGCAAAACCCCTAGAACGGACAGCACCGTCAAGCCCAAAATCAGCAGCCAGGTAGATAACTCCACCGCCATCACCACATCTTTTAATACCATCACTTGCACTAATTTATTGACAAAATAGCCAGATTGCCCACCTTAATGATGGTCTGCTTATCATCAGTCATGGATAACAGATACATGAGTAGCACAGAAGACATGGCGTTGGTGGCACCTCCTACCACACCTGCAACAAACCCTATGATGATAAGCCAGAGAGTGGTATCTGGTAGAGCGATTCTCTTGCCGAGCAGACTGGTGATGGCATACCATAGCACGATGATTCCAAGCGAGAGCATGAGATAGGCTTGGTTCACTATGAGCAAAAGATATGCTCCAAGTGCTGAGCCTATGATAGAGACGGCGGTCAGTAGCCAGTATTTTTTTAGATAACCAGTATTTTTTTAGATAAAAAGAAAAGTTATGCCACCACCCACCAGTGCCACCACCCAACCAAGCGATGAGATTGAGCACGGCAGTTGGCACAAGCACCAATATAATGGCATTGGTCAGCCCATAGATACCCGACAATACCCCAATGGTAATGAGCGGAAAACCCATGCCTGCAATACCGTGTAGAATGCTGGCAACAACAAAGAGCGGAATGAGCCAGTATTCAAATTTCATAAAAACCCTTTTAAATGATGGTATTACACAATCTTTATCACATAATCAGCCAGTGTATTTGCCCACACATCATAAGTGGCACGGCTTGGGTGAAAGCCATCTTTAGCGAACATGGTTTGGCGGTTTAGCGAGCTTTTGTCAAATTTATCTTGGACATAATGCACGCCTCTTTGGTGGCAAATTTGCCTTAACAGTCCACTCAAAGTGGTCGCTCTACGCCCAATCAGAGCATTTAAGGGCATGGGCAAACTTGGGGCTAGCTGCATGGGCGGTAGACTCAAAAAAATAACATGAGATACACCAAATTTGCGTTTAAGTAGCGTGATAATCTCTTGCAAATTATCCACCCACGCCTTATCGGAGGTGCGTTTAATCACATCATTCACCCCAATACTGATGATGACCACATCAAAGGTCAGCTTTGGCATGGCATATAAACGGTGCAATAAATCAAAGCTGGTGTGTCCACTGGTAGCATGTAACTGCACTTTGATGGTATTTGACATCTGTTCAGCGAGCAATACTCCAATCCGCCCAAAAGGTGCATCATCTTGGGTCTCCACACCCACGCCTGCTGCCGCACTATCTCCGAAAATCCCCAAGGATAAATCGCTTGGTCCATCGCCCATCGTTGCCACTCGCACGCCACTAGGTTCAGGTAATCTTAGGGCGGTTTTGGCGACTTTTTTGGCTTGTAAATAATAAAGCGGAGCAAGTAAATAATCTTGTTTTTTGCTCAAGAACTCAGTTGGCATTCATAATCTCCCCCACACACGCCACAAGCCTGTCAGCGATGATATCTTTGCTTGCCTTTTGCAGTACTTGCTTATCCTTACCATACCGCTCGGCAAAAAATACCGTCATGGCGTTATCATCACTACCAAAACCGATGGACGTGTCCGAAACATCATTGACTGCTATCATGTCCAGCTGTTTAGCGATGAGTTTATTTTGGGCATAATTTTCGGTGTCTTGAGTTTCAGCGGCAAAACCTACCTTGATGGCACGTGGAAAACTCTGTGCAATGGTTGCCAAAATATCGGGGTTTTTGATGAGCTCTAAGGTTAAGCCATTATTGTCTGATGTTTTTTTGATTTTTTGTGGGGCGATATTGGCAACCTTATAATCTGCCACTGCTGCTGTGGCGATGAAAATCGTGTTTGGACTGTCTGTCATGACATGTTGGCACGCAACAAGCATCTCGTCCGCCGTACCAACCACAATACGTTGGACTCCGACAGGTGTGGGCAAATGCACTGACTTGCCCGCCACCAAAACCACATCCGCACCAGCATTGATACATGCCTTTGCTAAGGCAAAACCCATCTTGCCTGTAGAGTGATTAGATAAAAAACGTACAGGGTCAATGGATTCAACCGTCGCTCCTGCGGTGATGATGACTTTTTTATCCTGTAAAATCTGCGGCAAGGTTTGCTTAGCCAACATGAGCAAAATCCGCTCACACAAATCTTCTGGCTCAGGCAGTCGCCCTGCACCCACATCGCCACACGCCTGCTCGCCACTATCGGGGGTCAAGATGGTATAGCCAAACCTTGCTAGCTTTGCCAGATTATCCTGCAGGATGGCATTGCCATACATCGCTTGATTCATCGCAGGGGCAAGGACAATCGGTGCAGTCGTAGCAAGGACAACCGTACTTAGCAAATCATCCGCCAAGCCATGTGCCAGCCTACCAATTGTATTAGCAGACGCTGGGGCGACCACCAATAAATCCGCCCATTTGGCAAGTTCAATATGACCCATGCCACGTTCGGCGTTCTCGTCTAGTAGTTCGGTATGAACTTCATGCCCTGTCAGAGCTTGCAAGGTCAAAGGCGTGATAAACGCACACGCCCCCTGCGTCATGATAACACGCACCTGACACCCTGCCTTGATAAGCAGACGTGCAAGCATGGCGGATTTGTAGGCGGAGATGCCACCTGTGATGGCAAGTAAGATTTTGGGGGAGTTGGGTGTGGTCATGAGCTTTTTATGATATGAGACAACAAAGTGGCTTATTATACTAAAAAAACTTTTTCGTTTCCCAATAATTGCTCATGTTCTTATAAAAAATCAAACATCGCATTAAATATTTTTCCATTTCTAATGCTTAGGTATTTTAACAATCTGGGCTTGATGATTGTGTGGTTATAAATACTATACCCACCGAACCTAAAAACTACCACAAATCCACATAAAATAAAAGAACAAAGCATCAATACAATCCAATCTCCAATCTTGTCTTAACCCCTTAATC
>JBHCHC010000115.1:0-20876 GCA_041802645.1 Moraxella sp.
GTGCAGCAACAGCAGCTAAAACGACTGTCGCTAATGCCAGCTCAGATTCTCCAACCTTAAAGATGAGTATTCTTGGCATCAAAATGGCAACCTTCGGTATGATTGCTCAAGAAAAACCAAGCTTAACTGATGAGCAGAAAAAATGTTTAGCAGGCGATGAAGCCAACGCCACTTATCAAGCATACGCTGATGACATCGTAGGCATCATCGGTGCTGATGCTTTAAAAGAATCTGATAAGTTCTATGATACTGAAGTTGGCAAAAAAATGCTGACCTTCATGGATCAGCAGCTTGCTCAAGCGGCGGGACTACCCATTACAGGCGATGCTGTCACCATTACCGATGCTGACAAAGCTGCAATGCAAGAGTACGCTAAAACTAATGAATCTAGCAAAGCCATGGAGGAGAAAATTACTGCCGCCATGTCCGCCGACCCACAAAAAACCCTGAAGCAGATGCAACACTTCGCCGCCAAAGAAAAAGCTCGTTGTAACATCAGCTGATTTTTTTAAAATCCAAACATGAAAAATCGCTCTCTTATAGGGCGATTTTTTTGATGCAATAAAAAACACAAGTCATTAAACTTGTGTTTTTTGTGCTTAATAAATTAAGCCTTGGTTTGTAAGTAAGCAAAAAGTTCATCTTTTAGAGCAAGTTTTTTGCGTTTTAAGCCCTCAATTTCCTCGCCACGGCTATTAGCAGCAACAGGGTCATTTTCTAGGTTGGTGATTTCTTCATCAAGGTCGTTATGTGCATCAAACAGTTTTACAAAGTGTAAATCATTCTCAGTCTTTAGTTTGGTGATGAGTTCGCGGTATTCTGGGAACATGGAAATTCTCCTGTTGTATTAATTGGCTAGGATATTACAAAAACAGATTTTATGAGAATCTATCCATAAAATCTGCTAATAATATGGCTTTATCTTAACAAGAATTGAGTGCATAAGCAAGCAAAATTATCCATTTTGTTGGTTTTTGTGTGGTTTCTTGATGTTGTTAATTGAGTTTAATAAATTTAGTGTTAAAAACGTTTAAATTTTCTAAATCTTAAAAACGCCTTATAATAATACGCATTCCAACCAACACAGGTATTAACCATGCTAGATAAATCTTTACTCGATGCCGTTGCCACATACAGCACCCACATGACCCGACCCATTCAAATCATCATCGGGCAAGATACTGCCACAAGTCATGTCAAACGCACTGAACTCGTGGATTTTTTGGAGCAAATCGCCAGCACCTCTGATAAAATCGGCTTTGATAAAACGGTCGTAGACACCGACCTAACACCAATGAGCTTTAAAATCACCACTGAAAATCGTGACACAGGCATTGTATTTAGTGGCATTCCAGGAGGTCATGAGTTTACCTCGCTGCTGCTTGCCATTTTGCATGCTGGTGGTCATACCATGAAACTCGATGAAGGCATTCAAGATTTGGTAAAACGCATTCAAAAACCATTAAAGTTTCAAACCTTTGTCTCGCTATCTTGCCATAACTGCCCTGATGTGGTGCAGGCACTGAACCAATTTGCCATCTTAAATGAGGGCATCGATCATGAGATGATTGACGGTGGCGTATTTCCTGAGCTTGTGGAAGCCAATAAAATTCAGGGTGTGCCTGCGGTATTCTTAAACGGTAAGCCATTTTTAAATGGCAAAGTAGACACTGCCCGCATCATTGATAAATTGCAATCAGAGTATGCTGATCTGTTATCACCAGCTCAAGCCGAACAACTAGAAATTCAAGACGTGACCGTGATTGGGGGTGGACCTGCAGGTGTAGCGGCGGCGATTTATACCGCTCGTAAGGGTCTACGTGTAGCAGTGGTTGCTGACCGCATTGGCGGACAGGTTAAGGACACCCAAGACATTGAAAACTTGATTTTAGTACCTCTAACCAATGGCAATACTTTGGCGGCAAACCTTGCCACGCACATCAAAGAATACAATATCACCATCAAAGAGCACGTCAGCGTGTCCAGCGTTGAAGAAGTCAAGGGCGGTTATCAAGTCACGCTAAACACAGGGGCAAGCTGGACATCTCGCACGCTGATTGTTGCCACAGGGGCAAAATGGCGTAAACTTGGCGTCAAAGGCGAAGACGAAAACATCGGCAACGGCGTGGCGTATTGCCCACATTGTGACGGACCGTTTTTTAAGGGCAAGCCTGTGGCGGTCATCGGTGGTGGCAACTCAGGCATAGAAGCAGCACTGGATTTGGCAGGCATCGTCAGCCACGTTACGGTGCTTGAGTTTGGTGATACTTTGCGTGCTGACCAGGTACTGGTGGATAAGGCGACAGCCCGTGATAACATCACCATCATCAAAAATGCCGCCACTACAGAAATCACCGCCAATGGTGGTAAGGTGGATAGCCTAATTTATCAAGACCGAGTGTCAGGTGAGACTGTTACACTGCCTTTAAATGCGGTGTTTGTACAAATTGGACTGGTGCCAAATTCTGAAGTCATCAAAGGCTTGGTCAATACCACCGCCCAAGGCGAGATTGAGATTGATGCCAAATGCCGCACTAATAAGGCAGGAATTTTCGCCTGTGGTGACGTAACGACCGTGCCATATAAGCAGATTAACATCGCCATGGGCGAAGGCTCAAAGGCGGGTCTGTCAGCATTTGAGTATTTGATGATGCATTCCTGATTTTATGATAAAAATACGCTCCAAATAATCAAATGGAGCGTATTTTTTGTGCGTGCTTGGGAGAAAATAGCTATATACAATAGACCCACTGCGAAATAACGATTTTATCATGTTTCTCAAATTTAAAAACCGAATAAATATAAGGAGTTGCATAGACAAAATTTTTATTTCGCAGTACATCTAATATACAATACAAAAAATACAAAATATAAAAATGACTGAATACCAAATAACCAAATGATGTCTTTTATTACAAGAACCCAACGAAAGAGTTTTTTTATATTACAAATTGATACTATTTCTATACTCCCTAATCAAGCTTATTGAAATAATATATAAACGTCTGATGTGACAAGACACAGGCATAGCAAGCTAATATCAATAGACCTTTTGCAACATGATTGATAATGACGAGGTTCAAAATTCGCCTTATTATTAGCATTTGATGGCATTTTAAATTTTAAGTTTAAAAAGTTTAAAAATAATCAAACAAATCAGATTTTGCAAAGCGTCTCATGTTTTAAGGAGAATTATCATGCTTCGTTGGGCGATTATTTTTGCTGTTATTGCACTCATTGCCAGTGCACTTGGATTTGGTGGTGTGGCGGGACTATCATCAAATTTTGCCTACTTATTTCTTGTGGTTGCCATTGTACTATTCATCGTGGGTATTATTTTTGGTAGAAAAAATAAGCTTTTGACCACCAATCTCGAGCGGCATGTCGCTTAGGATTAGAATGCTTAAATTAAGTAAAGACAAACTCAGTATTTTCATTGAATGCTGAGTTTTTATCACTTATTGAGAATCCACAAATTAGCCATTTAACAATGCTTTTAAATCTTTTATTATTAGTGGGTAAAAGCTTTCAAATTTACTTTAAGATCTAGGCAATGAAAAAAGATGACATGGAGTCATCTTTTTGGCATGATAAATTTAACCAGATATATTACAATTGATGAGGTCACAACATTCTTTTTATGAGATTATCTTTAACGATGAATTGATGATATAGTGCCGCTCCCACATGAGACACCACTAAGAACACCAAGACAAAAAACACCACGTCTGTATGCAATCCATTCATTACCTTTGCCATGTCTCTATCAACCCCAACCAAGGCAGGCATATTAAATAACCCGAACACACTCACTCCACGCCCACCATACATGCTCATGAGCATTCCTGTGATGGGCATGGCAAGCATGGTAATATATAGACCAAAGTGCGTCAGGCTTGCCATGACCTCCTGCCATTTCGGCAGAGGAGGATGATACTCAGGTTTTTTGACAAAAAAGCGACTGATGATGCGTAGCACCGTCCAAATCAAAAAACTCGCTCCCAAAGACTTATGTAAGCTGATATAGTCATCACCAATGTTGATGGTGATGAAAGCGATGAGAATGAGCAATGCCCCTACCCAGTGAAAAATGCGAATGGCAAGGCTGTATTTGTCGGTGCGTGATTGAGTGGTCATGGTATTATATTTTGATTAAAGCATAAAATTAGATTGGAACTGATTTATTATAATAAATTTTTTGGTAAAAAAAGTATCACAAAAGTAGTTTTTTGGTAAAATTTAAAATTTAAACATCATCAAGCGACCATCACTGCACATTAACCCTCTGCATCAAATGGATTTTAGACCATAATTCCTTGATTTTATCAAAAAATGGTGGAAAATTTGCCCTAATTATGTTAAAAAGCATATTAAAAACCAAGTAGATATTTATCTAACTTAATTTGTTAAATATAACCCTAAAAAAATGAAAACATCACACCAACTAGAATGAAGACTAGAACCAATAAGGCGTGTCATGTTTGATTTTTATACATCAACCCCTCATCGAATTTAAACCATAAGGATACCGCTCGTGAGTGAATTTTCCGGTCTCAAAGTCATGATTATTGACGATTCAAAAACCATTCGTCGTACCGCCGAAGCTTTATTACAAAAAGAAGGCTGCGAGGTCATTACGGCTGTTGACGGTTTTGATGCTTTATCAAAAATCGTAGAAACCAATCCTGACATTATTTTTGTGGATATTATGATGCCTCGTTTGGACGGCTATCAGACCTGTTCTATGATTAAAAATCACCCAGAATACGCCCACAAACCTGTCATCATGCTGTCATCAAAAGATGGTCTATTTGACAAGGCGCGAGGACGTATTGTAGGTTCAAACGAATACTTAACCAAGCCATTTAGCAAAGAAGATTTGTTTGCGACCATCAATCGCTTCCGCTAATCGCCCCTCCTAACTTCTTCTATTTTAGAAGTTTTCTAAATGTTTAAAAATAGGAAACAGACATGACAAAAGTATTAGTAGTCGAGGATTCACCCACTGAAATGTTGCGATTTCGTGAAATGTTAGTTAAAAATGGCTTTGAGATGTTCGAAGCCTATAACGGCGAGGAAGGCTGTCATAAAGCCATCGAGATACTGCCCGATGTTATCTTAATGGACATCGTCATGCCTGAGATGAACGGTTTTCAAGCCACACGTAAAATCACTCGTGAACCTATTACCGCTCACATTCCTGTGGTTATTGTTAGCACCAAAAACCAAGCCACTGACCAAGTATGGGGCAAGCGTCAGGGGGCAAAAGAGTACCTCACCAAACCCATCTCTGAGCAAGAGCTAATCAGAGTCATTCACTCTGTCTTGGAGTAAGCTGTGGCATCATCTGGTTTTATTGAGTTGGTTCGACTTGCCGACCTTGCTAAGGCTCGTGCGACAGGGAGGCATGCCTCCGACCACACACAGTGGATTGGGATTGCTTTTGAGGTCAGCGGACAGCAGTTTGTGGCTCCGATTGGCGAGGTATCTGAAGTTTTATTAATGCCTGAGTTGACACCCATCCCCTTGACCAAGCCTTGGCTGCTTGGGGTGGCAAATGTGCGTGGGCGACTGTTACCTTTGGTGGATTTGGCTGAATTTTTAAATATTGACGGTCATGAACGCTTAAAAAACAAAAAAGTGATGGTTGTTGACCAAGAAAGTGTATTTTCAGGCATTTTGGTGGACCAAGTATTGGGTGTTACTCAATTCTCAGAAGCGGACTATCAGGCAGTCTCATTGCCAGAAGATTCTCCTTTTGCTCCTTATAATCATGGCAGATTTTTCAAAGATGGTAAATATTGGCATGTCATTATGCCATCTTTATTATTTGCAGACAATGAATACCTAAATGCGGCTAAAAATTAACCTTAACCACCAAACCCTCTTTGGTTCATGCGATGGGTTTTTGTTAAATAAATTTAGACATCATGGCAATCATGATATGAGTGATGATAAATAGATAAACATTGAGTGGTCATTTTTACAAAACATCAAATCAACCACCAATAAGATAACACTTGTTTAATGACGAATAAAACCAGTGCACTTTTAATAAATGATCTGCTTAGCAATAAGTAACCCGCTTAACTACTTGAACTTATTAGCCATTTATTTTGTTCGTAGTAGTCGCCCTAACAGCAATCAGTTTTAACAAATGAAACAAATTAAGCCAAATGGTCAGCTTAATTTTTTGAAGGACAGCAACAATGAATGATGTGAGCATAACGTCAGAACAGCCCTTAACCAAAGCCACCTCGCCAGAAAAAAAGTGGTGGGCACTTCTTATCCTCTCTGGCATCATCGCCATGTTCAGCTTGGCATATTTGGTATATTCACTTCTAAAAGTGACAGACTACCTAAGTGATGTGAATCAATTAGAGGTAAGTGCCGCAAACATCGTAAAAGATGTTAATGATGCGACTTTTTCTCGTGATTTTGAAGTGAGCAAACTGGCTTATGCCAAACTCTCTAATGACGTACAAGCCTACGACTCAGCACTAAATCGCCTACAAAATAACAAAATGATGGGTAATGCTGGAGTCATTAACGCCATCAGCAGTGATTGGCAAGCCAAAAAAGGCAGTGTGGATTATGTTGTCGAACATCAAAATGATGTCAATGCTCTACAAGACTTACAAAAACAAGTGCGTGATGCCTCGCGTCAAATGCAAGAACAGTATTCAGGGGTGACCGATCAAGCCATGAGAATCGGCATGCCAGTCGCTACCATTAAGGATATTCAAAATCAAATACTTCGCCTAGAACGCATCAGCGAAGAAATGTCTATGCTGACCACCAGCACCGCCAATCCCGATGAATTTAAAGCGGAAACTGCCAGATTCTCTCAAGTGTTAAATGACCAAATCGCTGCGTTTGGGCAGGCGGCTCCTGCCTTAGTGAGCATCAATGAAACGTATGCACAGATGGTTGAGCCAGTTACCACACAACTTTCTGACTTAAGCAACCCCGCCATCAAGTCTCGTGAATCTGCTCAAGCCTTGGCAGACCTTGCCACCAAAACCCAAGAACATTTGGCAGGCATTGACAGAGGCATCATTACCCAAAAAAGCATTCTCATCCCTGCCCTAGCACTCTTATTGGGCAGTTTACTGCTTGCCTTGGCCCTGTATCAACTGTTCAAGCAACGCAACAAACAAGAACTGCTGCTTAGCAAAAAAGAGAACATGCGTCAGAACCTAGAAATCGAGGTAGAAGCAGAGCGTGCTCGTAAAATCCAAGAAGAAAACGAACGTTCTCAATTGGCGATTTTACGCCTACTTGATGAACTTGGCGATTTAGCAGAGGGCGACTTGACCGTCAATGCCACGGTATCTGAAGATATTACAGGTGCCATTGCCGACTCGGTAAACTTCGCCATCGACCAACTTCGCCAGTTAGTACTTGCCATTAACACCACCGCTGACCGTGTGGCTCATTCATCACAGCAAACTCAGATGGCCGCAGTAGAACTTGCCGAAGCTTCTGAACATCAAGCCCAAGAGATTGCCAGCGTATCTGCAGCGATCAACCAAATGGCAATGTCTATTGACCAAGTATCTGCCAACGCCTCAGAATCAGCATCCGTTGCTCAACGCTCAGTTGCCATCGCCCAAAATGGTGCGGATGTGGTTCAACGCTCCATTGAAGGCATGAACACCATTCGTAACCAAATCCAAGAAACCTCTAAGCGTATTAAGCGTTTGGGCGAATCATCACAAGAGATTGGTGACATTGTAAGCTTGATTAATGACATCGCTGATCAGACCAACATTCTGGCACTAAACGCTGCCATTCAAGCATCGATGGCGGGCGAGGCAGGTCGTGGTTTTGCTGTTGTTGCTGACGAGGTTCAACGCCTTGCTGAACGCTCTGCTGTCGCCACCCGTCAGATTGAGACGCTAGTGAAGACCATTCAAGCAGACACCAATGAAGCCGTATCGTCAATGGAATCTACCACCGCAGAGGTTGTTAAAGGTGCAAAACTTGCCAAGGACGCAGGCGAGGCACTCGAAGAGGTGCAAACTGTATCCAATACATTGGCCGACTTGATTCAAAGCATCTCTGATGCTGCTCGCCAACAAGCCACTTCGGCAGGTCACATCTCAAGTACAATGAACATCATTCAAGACATCACTTCGCAGACCACCTCAGGTACAATGGCAACTGCTCGTTCGGTGGGTCGTCTTAATGAGATGGCCACTGCCTTACAAGAGTCAGTATCCGGCTTTAAGCTGTCAAATGATGATGTTGTTTGATTTGTCATTTCTGCCCAGCCTTAGCTAAGGCAGTACTTGGCGATACATAATTGTCATGACCGCCAAGTAGATGGCTAAGCATGATGGGTGAGTGTAATGGTTTAGGCTAAGTGATGAAAATGGGTTAAGTAGATTGGGTGTGATGATTATTTATGTAGGACTTATCTAAAATACCGCTAAGCGGGCGTGAAAATACGCTCTGCTTGGTTTCTTGGATATTTCAATACATGCTACCTACTGAAGCAAGTGCATGATTCATGGTTAAGACTGCTGTTTTAGATATCGTCCTATTTTATATCGTTATCTTATGATGCATTTGAGATGTTTTTAGCCACAAATGTTTATTTTGGCATACTTCATGCAACATCATTCTTTGATGACATTGTTCGCCTTGATTAAATAAACATCACATGAACCAGACTAAACAAGCTCAACGCTAAGATAAAATACCGACAATCACTCAAATAAACCATCATTCAATGAGACATACTGACAAACATAAATTATAAGCCGATGCTTACCCACAACATGACAGGCACGACTTATTCAGCATTAAGCGAACAGATAGATATATTAGGACAAAAAGATGACAAAGCATTCCAATGAATTAGTGGCGTTAGAATGGCTCATTGAACCCTTAAATACAGAGCTTGATGCTCTGCATGCTTATACAGGGGAGTCAGCAGCTGACTTGCTGATTCATTTTGCCCAAGCATATCAGCCTTTGGGTAATGTCTTGTTGATGGCAAATTTACCTGAATTTACCAAACTGGCTCAGACCATCAGCAGGGTTAGCAGGCATTTTGCTACTCTCAACAGCCCCGCTTTACTCGCCCCAAAAATCATCCATGCCAGTCATCTACTTCAACATGAAATCAACCGTTACGCCAATACTGGCTTTGTACGCCGCCCTTTGTTAAATGCCCGTATTCACTATCTAGATTTAGTTCATGCTCACTTTGGTGGTGGTACAGAGCCATCTGTTATTTTAGAATCTGTCATTGATGATAATTTTAGCGACCAACTCAACTTAAATGTCCAGTCTATCGTACCTTTGGATGATAAAAGCTATCAAGAAATCAATCAAGCATGGAGAGTTTTGACAGGGCAGCTGGTTCGAAGTGGCGTGAACGATGATCAATTGCTCAAACTTAGAAACCTAAGCACACATCTGGCAGGAGCAACACGAGAGAGTGTTCTACAAAAACTATGGCTCATGACGGCTTTATGGCTTGAAAATACTGCCCTAAATAACGATTCTCTACCCCATCATTATGCCCATCTTTTGGGCGAACTCGACCGCACCATCGCCTTTCAACGAGCCGGTATTTCCTTAGAGCTAGAAGCCAATATGTGGCTTGAAAGCTTAATCGCTGATATGTACGTGATGTTGGCATCCCTAAAAATACACAATGAAGCCGCTCAAAATTTTCTAAAAAATCTCAATGACCATTTGGTAGATGACCAAAGTTTCTTTCCCCATGTCTTGTCTACCATTGATGGCATTATCTTTGCCTTGGCGGATAATAAGATTGATCTGCACAGCTTGTCAGCATTGCAAGAACAGCTGTCTGTGCGAGGTTGGTCGTTCTATGCACGTTATGTTGAACAAATCATCAGTGATGCCAAAACTGCCCAAGATGACCAATCTCTATTCACTCAGGTGCAATGGCAGCTTAATACCCAACTGCAAGATTTGCACACCGCCATTTTAGGTACCGCCCAAAGCATTAATGCCAAGGAAAATGAGTATGATACCACACGTCTGATGGGTGAACGTGATGTCATTAGTGAAGTTCGCCTACTGGTTGGGTCACTAAAAAATGATTTTGCCATCTACCTGCAGACAAAAAACACCGATGAACTGCCAAAGCATAAGCATTTTTCTGAACTGAGCAAACATTTTGATGATATGGGATTGTTTGATGCCTCAGCGGTCATCTCAAAAATGTCGAGAATTTTTACCCAACTAGAAGAACGTGCCCTTCCACAGATTCATTGGCA
This sequence comes from Moraxella sp., assembly GCA_041802645.1. Classification (GTDB taxonomy): domain Bacteria; phylum Pseudomonadota; class Gammaproteobacteria; order Pseudomonadales; family Moraxellaceae; genus Moraxella. Next base: position 10,263 of record JBHCHC010000115.1, read on the forward strand.
ACTTGCCCATAAAATCGCAGAGAGCCTAACCCTCTTTGAGATGTTTCTTGATAATTTGGCTCAGCAAGTTTTTGATTATGCCCTATTGACACGAGCAGATGAGTATAGTGATGAGTCCATCAAACTGTTAAATGAAGTAAAAATGGTCGAGTCCGAATTTTCTGACATGGAAAAAGAACGTCAAGTCGCCCATCAATACGCCATCGTCTATGATGACTTAGGCGAACACCAACCTACTCATCTTTCATCAGAAGAGGTGGCCACTTCTATGAATGATTCTAACAATAACATTGATGTTGATGAACTGCTTGCTCGTATTCAAACCCATTCTGATCAAGCCTCAGAAGATGGAGCATCTCTTAGCGAGGTTCATCCTCATATGGATGGCGACGCTACCAAGAATAACGATGATAACAAATCTAAGGATGAATCCCTTGAGGCTTTACAAGTGACAAATGATGAGTCTGACTCACTATCAGAGGATGTGCTGATATTTGACGATAAGGATGTCAGCAATGATGATTTTGCCGTTGGCCTAGACATGAATGTCCATGCTGACTCTGACGCCAGATTAGTTGACTTTAGCGATGAATTCATCACATCAGATGATGACTCATCAAGTCTTTTGGATACTCATGTAGAGCCAGATGATGTGTTACAAACAGATGAGTCGGTTAAAGATGTTGGCTCTAGCGATGAAAGTCATGAAGACGTCTTAATAGATACCTTATCCAAGGATACACTCTCAGCAGAAGTCTTGGTGACAAATGAGTCATCTAAAGATATTTTATTGCGAAATACCGCACCACAAAGCATGCCAGATAATCACAACTCCATGCACGCACAAGAACAGCAACAAGATGTTATGGCGTCTGAAGATGGGTCGTTTGATTCACAAAAACTGCTTGATTTGACCACAGATGATTCATTGGTAGAGGGCTGTCTGCTAAGCTCTGACACCATTAGCCTCAACTTGACTGAAGATGTGGATGTGGACGGCGAGACACTCAGTGTTGATGAGCTTTCTGATAAATCCACCGCCAATCAAGCTGATGAGCTTTATTGGTCGGAAAATCCAGATGAAATTCTTTTATCAGATTACATCAATGAAGGCACAGTAGATAATGTCGTGCCAAACCTGGCAACAAGTCAATTATTAAGCACTTCTACAGATACACCCTCTGAAACAACCGAAGAGGTGCAGGAGCCAAGTACCGACGAGGTGGACATCATCGATGAGACTGATGTGGGCACTTTTGACGAAATAGAACAGATGAGTGAGATTGATGATGCCTTCGAGGTGGAGATTGACATAACCTCTCATGAAACATCCCAAGAGTTGCCTAAGACTAATTCAGAGCATGATGTGCATGACGTCAATGTCAATGAAGATGCCATGGTGATTGGTAATGATATTGATGTAAGCATTGACTTACAGGCTCATGAGGAGATGCAGATAAATAATGATATCAATGCCGATGCGGATATAAACATCCCTACAGATGAAGCTCTCATGGCAAGTACTGGTTCTGATGACGATTGCGATACTGTCACAGCCTCCTCAGCAGACATGACAGAGGATAGGACAAAAGCAAGTCATTCTGATGCTTACTTGGCAGTCCAAGCCTCTCTAAAAGATGATGACTTTAGTCACGACGAAGAAATTCGTGATATTTTCATCGAAGAAGCAGGCGAGGTCATGGAGGAGATGTCTTTATATCTACCCAAATGGCAGTCCGACCCACAAAATCTAAAAATCCTAAAAGAGATTCGCCGTAATTGGCACACCCTAAAAGGCTCAGGACGCATGGTAGGTGCATTGCAACTGGGCGAAACAGCTTGGGCAATAGAAAATCTACTCAACCGTGTACTAGATGACACCATCAAACCCAGCTCTGATGTCGTGACAACTGTGAGTGATGCCGCCAACATCATTCCTATCATGGTGCAGGATTTTGCCAGCGTTCAGCCTCCGAGCGTGGATAATGCTTTGGTCATCCTACGCTCCAACAACGTCTTGGCGGGCAAACCCATGAATGAGGGAGCACCAAGTCTGTCCGATGCCAATTTAACAAAGACTCAACCCAAGCAAGTGCCAACTACAGAAGAAGAACCTGTACCTGCCCCGCTTGACGATATTAGCTTAGATGACCATCAAATTGATATTAAGACCCGTCATGCTCAAATTGATGTCAACCTAGAAAGTGACGATTCGCCCAATCATGTCATTAAAGCTCACCAAGCCGATGATGAATCAATGGATAACGATGCAGTTGATGGTCAGCAACCAGAAGGCAGTCAAGCCAATGATTGGGCAAGCCCCGATGTCTCAACCTCTGACATCTCACTTCCTGATGTCCTACTTCCCTTTATTGATGCGGCAAAAGCTGCCGTCCACAATCCTGCACAGATGGATGACGACATTCGAGAGATTTATATTGAAGAGGCAAGAGAGGTATTAGAAGACATCACACCACGCTTTCATCAATATCAACATAATTCTGACAAAACACTCTTGACCGATGTTCGTCGCGGCTTTCATACCTTAAAAGGTTCTGGCAGAATGGTCGGTGCCTGTGAGCTAGGTGAGCTTGCATGGTCTGTTGAAAACATGCTAAACCGCGTACTCGAGGATGTCATCCCCATGAATGCTGGGATGGAGAGCCTAATCAGTGATATTCTTCATGACTTTGGTGATTTGGTTTCACTCTTTGAGGCAAAATCTGAAACTTATCCCGACAAGATACAGCTGTGGGAGGCATGCGCCCATGCTTATAGCAAAGGATATGGTCAAGCCTTTGATTACCGCCATCTGGGTCTGTCAAATGTCACCACTCAAGAGGCTAAAGCTTTAGATGATGACTTAGCATCATCCGACACAGTCAGCGACAAACTTATCAGTGATCACAAACAAAAAACAGATGAGTCCTTAAGTTTGGTTGATCAAGTCATCGGACAGCTCATATCTGACACCACGCCGACCATGCCCGTTGATGATGAAGAAGACCTACTTTGCCAGATATTCATCGAAGAAGCCAGAGAGTTGCTGGCTGATGTGACTGCTTTCTTGGACACGCATGAACATGACGAAACCACAGCTGTGGATAACAGTGTGGTTCGGGCATTCCATACTCTGCGTGGGGCTTTGGGGCTATCTCCTCTGGTTTCTGTTGGTGAAGTGGGTGAAATCATTGAGCGTGGCTTGCAGAATTTACAGCACCATGACACACCCATGGACAGCCGACACAAACAAGCCCTGAGAAATTCTGTCACACTCATCAGTGGTTATTTAGATGACTACAATCGTAGTACTACCGAAGATGTTCCTGAATCACAAAACCCAGAAGAGGCTCATGATAACAGACAAGAACTCGAAGAGCTCATGTCTGATGGTCATGACATCTATCAGACCGAAAGTTTGATTGAGGATATTGACGATCTGCTTGATGCTGAATTTGAATTGGAGGGTCTTAGTGCCAAGTCAGATGATGACATTCGCACTTATACTCAGAACCTACTCACCCAAATTGAACTTCTCTCATCACGCACGCTTGATTTACCAAAATTTCAAAGTCTGCTTGCCTCTTTAAAATCTGCCTATGAACTGTTGGTAGAGTGCGGCGATCAAGCTAAGGATGACCACTTTATCGATGCACTCTTGATGGTACATCAACAGCTGATCGGTCTATTTGATGCCATGGCGGGTAGCATGTCACTAGAAGTGGACAAAAATATCCTGACCCACTTAGACACCATTACGCTTGAGCGAGAAAACTATTATCAAGAGCTGGGCAACAGCTTAAAAGAGCAGCCTAAATCTCAAACTTCGCCGAACAACGATGAATTTAGAACACATCTGAGCTATGACAGCTCCCTTGTTCGTCTTGAAACCATCGATACTGACGATGAATTGCTTGAAATCTTCTTAGAAGAAGCCTTAGAGCTTGATGAAAAAGTCGTTGCTGTTTTCGGGCAATGGCGTGAAGACAAGAACAATCTTGACCACTTAAAAACCCTGCAGCGTCACCTGCACACCATTAAAGGCGGTGCCAGATTGGCAGGTATTGTCAGTATTGGCGATCTAACACATGAGGCGGAAAGTGTCTATGAGCATTTCGTTCATCAGCAAATGCCCGTGACCGATGCTTGGGTTCATACCATGCAACGTGTACAAGATGTTCTGTCACTACAATTAGAAGCCACCAAAAATACCAAACAGTCGTTCTTTGCAGATGACACCATTGCTGAGTTGCAGACTTACCTGTTGGCAGGTGAAGTGCCAGAGGGAACCTCCATCTCCATTCCTCTGCTTGAAACCAAAGTAAAAATCACCACCAACACACCTGAGGTCGTTCCATCACCTCCTGTACCGATACCCACTGCCCCTGAAAAATCGCAGTACGAAACCCTCATCGATGATTCATGGCAAGGTGCTGCTCCTGATGAAGATATTTTGGCTGTTTTCTTAGAAGAGTCCAAAGAGCTTGCTGAGAGCAGTAGTGAGGATTTTGCGGTATTTCGTAATAACACCTCAGACGTTGCCACGTTACAGTCACTTCAACGCAAGCTACACACCATCAAAGGTGGAGCAAGAATGGTTTCTGCCAATGGCGTGGCTGATCTTGCTCATGAGATGGAGACGGTGTATGAGGATTTGGGTAACCGTCGTTTGCCTGCCACACGGATGGCGACCAACCTACTTTTTGCTTGTCATGACTGGATTAGCGCCGCTGTAGGATTGTTAGAAAACGGTTATAATCCACCACGCCCAACGCCACTCATCGAGGCACTCAGTCGCTTTATCAAAGACCCTGACAGCCTAAGTGAAGTGCCAATAGTATCGCTTGAGAAAGAGAGGGATTTTATCAGCGATTATCAAGCATTCTTGGCATCCTCTAACAATGTTCGCGATATCAGCCACATGCCGCCAATGAAAGGCGTATTTGGTGAAAGCGTGGACAGCAGCAGTAGCAATGAGATGATTCGTATCTCAGCACCACTGCTTGAACGCATGATTAACTTGTCAGGCGAGGCAACGATTAACCGTACTCGCATTGACATGAATCTTGCTAGCATCACTGGCAGTATTGAGGAGATGGGCATTACCGTTCAGCGTCTGTTTGACCAGTTGCGTCGTATGGACATTGAGCTAGAAGAACAGATTTTGTCGCAGATTGATGATGCTTCATTGGATGAAGGTTTTGACCCCTTAGAAATGGATCAATACTCATCACTTAACCAGTTATCCAAATCTCTTTCAGAATCCGCTTCGGACTTGCTTGACATCAAAGCCACCATGCTTGACAAGACCAGAGACGGGGAAAACTTACTCTTACAGTTATCACGCACCCAAACTGACTTACAAGACAGTCTCATGAGTTCACGCATGGTACCATTCTCTCGCTTGATACCACGCCTGCAACGAATCGTTCGTCAAACCGCCAGTGAACTCGGCAAAAACGTAGACCTAAAAGTCATTAACGCTGATGACCAGATGGATAGAAATATCCTAGATCGCATCACCTCACCGCTTGAGCACATGCTACGTAATGCGGTGGACCATGGGGTAGAGGCACCCAATAAACGAAGCGAACTGGGCAAGCCTTTTATGGGTCACATCACCTTAGAAGTGTTACGTGAAGGTGGCGAGATGGTGATCATTCTAGCAGATGACGGTGCTGGTGTTAACGTTGATGTCGTACGCAAAAAAGCCATCAGTCAAGGGTTGATTCGTGCTGATGAACAGCTCTCTGACAACGACATCATGCAATACATCTTTAACGCAGGTCTATCCACCACAAGCAAAGTAACCCAAATCTCAGGGCGTGGTGTGGGCATGGATGTCGTGCGTACCGAAATTCGTGAGCTTGGCGGTTCAGTTTCAGTAGAGTCAGAGCCAAATAAAGGCTCACGCTTCATCATTCGCGTGCCATTGACCGTTGCTGTATCGGACGTACTCATTGTGCGTGTTGCCGACCGTCAATATGCTGTTCCTTTGACACAGATTGAGCGTGTCGTACAAATGAATGCCCTTGATTTGCTTAACCACCATCAATCAGGCGATAGCACCATCAAGATTGACAACAAAAACTATCGTCTACGTTATTTAAATGAAATCTTAGCAGGTCATCATTTTAACGAAATCATCTCAGGTATGAGCATTCCTGTCATCATCATTAAAACTCAGACAGGTCAAGCCTTGGCATTACAAGTTGATGAAATTGTTGGTTCTCGTATTGAGATCGTGGTCAAACCCTTGGGACGTCAACTGTCCAACCTATCAGGCATCTCGGCAGCGACCATCATGGGTGACGGCTCAGTCATGCTAATTCTTGACCTGTTGGCCCTCATGCGTACTGCCCAGACCAAGCGAGAGGTTGAAGAAGTCAAACCTGTTATCAATCGCCATCTTATCATGGTGGTGGACGATTCGGTGACTGTACGTAAAGTAACGTCTCGCTTCTTAGAGCGTGAAGGCTTTGAGGTGATTGTCGCCAAAGATGGTATGGATGCACTTGAAATTCTACAAGACAACATGCCTGACTTGATGTTGCTTGACATTGAAATGCCACGCATGGATGGCTTTGAGGTGGCAACACAGGTACGCCATAGCCCAAGACTTAGAGGGCTACCCATCATCATGATGACATCACGCACAGGCGAGAAACACCGAAGACATGCTTTAGAGATTGGTGTTGATGACTACATGGGTAAGCCCTTCCAAGAAGTAGAGTTATTAAAACGCATTAATAGCCTGTTAGCTGCTCACGCTGTTAAAACATAAATAAGGTTTGTCAGTCATGATGCCAAATGTTAAATACCCCAATCATGTCCCCAAGACCAGTTTAAGCGTGGCAGGTCAGTATTGGCAACAAAAAGCAAAGGATGGCCATGCCTTACACTCTTGCACCAAGACCGCTCTTAATAAGTCTGACATTAGTCATGCTCATGACCATATCAAAGTGATGGTCATTAGCGATGAACGCACCCAGCGGCTCTCTTTTGATGATACGTTGCGTCGGGTTGGATTTAATGTGGTTGGTTGTTTTAGCATGGAGCAGTTAAACGCCTTGAATCCTTTAAAGCTGCCTAAGAACATGGTTTGGCTCATAGACACACCTTTATCCAACTCTTTGCAGTCCGTGATTGAGGCGACCAAACCTCAGAGAGTACTTGTAGGATTTAACAAAGCCCCCAATTCTCATCATGAAGAACTCTACCAAAAATGGCAACTGGTACTCATGCGTCGCCTGCATGAGGCTTTAGGATTAACTAAGACGACAAAACCAAAGCTATCTCATTCTCATCCTTGGCGGTATGTGTTATTTTTAGGAGCATCTATGGGCGGTCCTGATGCCCTAAAAACCTTTTTAGACAATCTCTCGCCCGACCTTCCCATCGCCATCTTAATTGGTCATCATTTTGACAAAGAGATGATACACGGACTGCCAAAAGTACTAACACGCAACAATAACTGGCGATGTCGATTGGTCAGTACCAGTCAAAGCTTGCAATCTGGTCTTTGCTTGGTTGCTCCCATCAAACAACAAATTGTCTGCGACAGTAATGGTCGTGTGATTTTATTAGACAAACCTTGGGCGGGCGAATATCAGCCCAATCTAAGTCAGTTACTTAAAAACACCAGCGATGTCTATGGCAGTGAACTGATTGGCATCATCTTTTCGGGCATGGGCAACGATGGTTCAGCTCACCTTGCAGAGATTGCCCAGAACAAAAGTCATTTGTGGGCTCAAAGCCCAAGTAGCAGCGGTTGCCCCAGCCAACCCAAAGCCATGATTGATTCAGGATTCTGCCAATTTGTCGGCACCCCCGTCGAGCTTGCCAATCGTGTTACTCACATGCTGCGTGGCTTTAAATACACCCATTTACGATTTAAAGAGCAGGCATAGTCGAAGGCGAGAGAACGCCATCCGTCCAATCTGGTATGATCATTAATTTGTCCATCATCAAAACATCATCGGAAAACAGACATGAATAAAATTCAAAAACATCAGTTTGAGCCTGTCAGCCTACTCACTGCCGAGCATGGTGCCTTAAAAGTGACCCTCATTCCTGTTCACGGTCAGCCCAATTGGATCATCCCCAGCGATCTCATTTTGAGCATTGACGACCATCATGAATATTTGTGGACATATTTGTGGCAAGGTCAGGAGGTTTCTGTTTATCATCTCATCCCCAAGAGCGTCACCCCAGATAAGCTGATTATCTTGGAAGGTAACTCAGACGTACATCGTCTGGCATTACAAACTACGGGGGAATTGATCACAAAAATAGTACGCATCTCGGACGTCAAAGATGTCACACTCAGTAAGCAAGAGCTTGCCAAAATCAAATCCAATCACACAGATGTAGAGCAAAAAGAATACCTGTATCAAGCCATCATGCTTGATGATGAGATGTATGTCATTCCTGATTTGGACTTGATTGCCCATCATCTGGTAGATTTGGACGGGTAATACACCCGATTTATTGGCTTATCATCTCTTTTTGACATCAATTAAATGGACTGGACATGAATAAGTTGGCTTTTCTTTGGCTATCTTTTGTCATCGCTGGTTTGATGCTACATCTGACCGCCTGCCAGCCCATGCCTGATGCCAAATTAACCGACTTGCCAAGTTTTGATGACGAATCTCAGCGAGATGGGTTGATACATGGCAACACTGCCATCCAACCTCCGACGGAAGCGGATAATGCCAAAATCAGCATCCATGGTGACAATGTCACTCTTGCTAAAGCACACGTCATGTCAGTCAAGTCGGCACGTTACCAGCCTGCTTTTCGTCTAGAGGGTGTCATCATCCCCCATAAGCAGCTCACCCTAACCCTGCCCAAGGAGGGCAAACTTGATCATCTAAATGTTAAAGTTGGCAGTACTGTCAAGTCAGGCGATGTCGTGGCAAAATTTTACCAAGAGGTCATCGCCACACAGTCAGAACCTCCACAAAACAACACAGCACAGACCGATGCAGAACAAAACCTTAAAGAGCAAGACAAAATAGCGACAACAAGTCCCGCTCAAGACCAGCCAATAACCTCCTTGCCATCAGAGCCTACCGCATCACACGATACTGGCATAAATACATCTACTCCACCCCTTACCACTTTGATGACCAAAAACACTTTTGAGCTCAAAAGCCCCTTATCGGGCAAGGTAGAGGCCATTTTTACCACAGACAAAGACGAGACTTATGCACATACAACGCCTGTGATGGTTATATTCGATGAGAAGCAAATTAAATTCATCAGTCCCTTGCCTGCCGACTTTGCCGATTATTTGGCGGTCGGTGATGGGGTTAATTTTGATACCGAAGATGGGAGAGTTTTTGGTGGTCAAATTGAAAAAATCCTTCCCAATCCCAAAGTGACTGGCATGATGGACATTCATGTCGCCATTACCCCTGAGCAAGCAAAAAAAGCCGAACTACAACTGGGCGAGCGTGTCGGTGGATATGTCAATTATGGGCAGATTGATGTGGGCGTGCTCGTGCCAGCCTTTGCCATCTTTGATGACAAGCTAGACCCGATGGACTTATCTGATTTGACCGTCCCACCTCATAAACCCGCCACGCCGCGACCCGCTTTTTTGTGGACAGTAGGGCAAAATGAACGACTGGCTTTATCCGAAATTGTCATCATTGAATACCACCCACAAAGCAACCTATACCTTATCGCAGGCATAGGCTTGGATGGACTGATTGTCCTTGCTGACCTTCCAAAGCATGTCCATGGTGCACGTGTCAGATTAAAATGACCGTGACCTAAGGTCTTTTCTAAGCTTCTCCATGCCTAAATATGCTTGCTATTTTTGGTATCTGCAACAATATTTACAAATCATCTGTCAATTTAGGTAAAATCGGCTAAAATTCACCCCATCTTTTTAATTAAATAACAATTTACCCCTTGCCAAAGTGCGTAAATATTGGCAAGATATATCCATGTTTTTTGCTTGTCATCAGACAAGTTTTTGGCTGTATGGTTTTATTGCTACCGCCATTTTTATTAATTTTTATTAAACACGCAAATAAAAGGCATGATTATGACCAAGCAAATTTTACTCATTGAAGATGACCCAGATTTGGCGGAGCTTATCAGCGACTACCTTTCCATGAATTATTATGAAGTGCATCATGCGCCAACTGCCCAAGAGGGGCTTGACCTGTTAGAGGCCAAGGAGAGAGACATCAACTTAATCGTCCTTGACCTAATGCTTCCTGATATGGACGGCATGCAAGTCTGTCAAAAGGTACGTGCCTCTAAGAATGTCATGATTAATAAGGTGCCAATCGTCATGCTAACCGCCAAGGGCGATACCACCGACCGTGTTTTAGGACTTGAAATGGGTGCAGACGACTACATCTCTAAGCCCTTTGAGCCACGTGAGTTACTAGCTCGTATCCGTGCAGTGTTACGCCGTCATGAAACCCCCAATCAGGCTGACACTCATTCAGGCAGCTTAACCTTTGGGCGTTTGACGGTATTTCCTGACAGTCATGAGGTGACCATTGATGACAAGCTTGTTCGCCTGACCACGCACCAATTTCAACTGCTTCACTATTTTGCCACGCATGCAGGTAAAGTACTAAATCGTGA
>JBHCHC010000116.1:0-3848 GCA_041802645.1 Moraxella sp.
CCATCACTACTTTGGGCATACAGACGATTATTTACCACTTGCAGACTGGTTAATTGCCCTTTGGTCGTGGTGCGACTGACAATCTTACCTAAATCATTAAATACATGAATGATACCCTCTGCATCACCCACCGCCACATGGTTGCCAACAACCACAGGATTGGTCAATTTACGGTATTTTAACTCGTTATTTTCCCATACCTTCTCGCCCGTCATGGCATCAAAGGCGACAACATCACCTTCTACGCCAGTGCCTACAATATGGCGACCAAACAAAGCAGGTGACTTAGTGCTGGCAAGTTCACTCACAAATAGCGTGCGACCTGTACTCATGTCAAAACCAGTCAATTGCCCACTGTAACTAGAAACATACAAATATTGACCTGCTACCAAAGGTGTCCCGTCCACATCACTCATGCGATGCACTTGACTACCTCCGACTGCTCGTCCTACGCGACGCGTCCATAATGGCGTGCCCACTTGCGGATTAATCGCGTGAATACGCCCATCTGCCGTACCAAACAATGCTGTGCGAGCATCCAGCTTGATGGGTGTTGCCGCACCACGCACGCTCACGCTCGGGTTTTGAGTGCTAAATTGCCACACTGACGCACCATTTGTTGCATCCAAGGCATAAATCACGCCATCATTGGCAGAGACCATAACACGTCCACCGCCAACCAAGGCGGGAGCCAAAGACGAACTGGGGAGTTGTTTTTCCCAAGTTATCACTCCAGTTGACCCATCAATCGCCACAACCCTTCCAGAGCGTGTACCAACCACCACGAGCACACCATCAGTTGCCACGCCACTACTGATGATTTCACCAACATTTAACGACCACGCTTGATTACCACCATTAAAAGCACTCACCACACCTGTGCGACTGGCAGCAACCAAGACATCGCCCATGTGTGCAACTTGCAAATCTGCCACATCTTTTTTGTTCTCGCCACCACCCTTAATGCGTCCACCATTTTGAGGGAGTGAAAAACTGACAATCTTATTAAGCACCACCACTTCATTGTCAATCTTAACCAGTTTAGCAGGTTTTTGCTCAGGGGCTTTATCACGACTAAACCTGTCGCATCCTGAGGCAGTAAGTGCCAACACGGCAAGAGTTGCCATACATAAGGGGTTAGTCATACGATTCATATTAATCCTTAATTTTCTTGACGCTCAAGCTGTCATGATATTATTAAAAACCCACCAATTTTAACAAAAACTTTGTTCATGGCGTGTTAGTAAATTGTGTTTAACTTGTCATTATCTGCCTTAATTACAAATCATGGCTAGCGATACTACCGTTTACAATGGCATGATTGGTTACGTTATCATTTGATTGTATCTTACTTGGCTTGATTTTGATTGTCACCATCATCAGATGCTGTATCAACTGGTGATGGTTGTGAAGCATTCAAACCATCAGTAGGATTTTGCATCTCACCATTTATTGGGGTAGCCACCACTTGATACTTTGGTGCGATGGGCGTTGGCATCATGCCAAGTGATTGCATCTTTAGACTCAACAAGGAGCGACTCTCACCTCGCTCGCTTAGTCCATCCCATGCTACTTGGTAGGCTTTTTTGGCATTTTCAATGTCGTTTTTTTGGACATAAATATCGCCAAGCAGTTCTTGTTTGGAGCTTTCAAAAGCCTTAGGGAACTCACCGTTGGCAATACCAAGTGCTTCATCTGTATTACCCGCCGCCAAGAGCGACTGTCCCAATCTTAGCTTGGTGATTGCTGTCAGTCCTGCATCATCTAGGTTTATCGCTTCGGCTTGCTTTAACGTAGTAACCGCTTCGCCATGATGCCCATCATCTGACTGATGACGTGCTTTTATCATTAACGCCTGCCATGCATAAGCGGTCTTCCCATGATCTGCCACCAACTTATCTATGTCAGAAAATAAGGCTTCTTGCTCCTTAGCAAGGGCAGCTTTATCCGTTTGATTGGCAAGTGCCTCGTTTTTTTCGCTAATAAGCGTGTAACTGTCTGCTGCAACCGTGTCTATTTTGGCATAATTCTTTTGATAGAAATTCCAACCAAAATACCCTGCCAATGCGATGATAATCGCCCATACAATCTTATTGCCGTGCTGTTTTAAAGCACTCATCGCTTGCTTATCGGTTGTTACTAATTCTGTCATAAATCACTCTTTATTCATCAAAAAATTGGTTGCACCACACTGAAAATTCATCGCCATAACGTGCTTGGGCGTTTTGGATAATCATGTTAGCACGCTCAACATCAACATTTCCCAAGCCCTGTTCACCACTCGCCCACTCTTGATATGCGCCAGCATATTCGCTCGGTTGCCAATTGTATTCGGCTTTTTCTTTATCAGTCATTTGATAAAAATAAGCATCATCAGGCAATGCTGTAATCTCACAATCTAGCGTCAAAAGACTCAGCCATTCCTTAAAATTTTGGGCAACAACATGAATTCCGCCTTCATCGCCCAGCACCACAATGGGGGCGTTTTCAAGGCTTGTATCATCTGTATGTTGCCAAAAGGCGTACTCACTACCTGAACCATTGGCATTGGCGAAAATGTGAATGCGTTCTACAAATTCATCTGAATTATTTTGAACGGCTAATTTTGTCCCTTCTTTATCAAAATCTGCGTGCAGATACACCCCTTCGGCAAAATCGCTGTATTCTGTGGCAAATTGCTCAAAATCACCAAAAAGCTCTGGCAAAGTCGTGCCTGTTTTGTCTTGCCATGCGTCATAGATACTTAGCTCATCAAAATCTGTCAAATCAAAATACATCTCATCAGACTCAAATGACTTTTGCTTGCCTGTCGCCATATTCTTGACAGAAATTGTGCCATTTGCCACTTCATCGCCACCGATAATCACGGTAAATCTTGCCCCTGATTTATCTGCTTTTTTCATTTGTGATTTTAGACTGGTGGCAGATGCCATTTTAACTTTCATAGAGTATCTGGTGACACGTAGCTCATTGGCGTACAAAATAGCATTGGCATACACCTCAGGGCTTGCCACCACAAAGACATCACAATCACCTTGATTCTCTATGGGGTTAACCTCATTGATAAGTAACATCAAGCGTTCTAAGCCCATCGCAAATCCGACTGCAGGCTCTGACTGCTCGGGTTTTCCCTTAACAATTCCAATGAGTCCATCATAACGCCCACCACCGCAGACAGTTGCTTGCGAGCCAAGTTTGTCCGTCACCCACTCAAAGACGGTTTTATTATAATAATCCAAGCCCCGCACAAGCTTTTCATTAATTTCAAAATCAATACCAAGTGTGTGCAAATAATTTTGCACCTGCTCAAAGTGCAAACGACTCTCTTCGCCTAGAAACTCAGATAACTTGGGTGCACCTAATAAAATCGCCTGCGTCTGCTCGTCCTTACTGTCCAAAATACGCAAAGGGTTGGTCGTCAGTCGTCTTTGGCTGTCATCGTCAAGCCCATCAAAATGTGCAGTCAAATACTCAACCAATGCCGTCTTATAAGCAATGCGTTCATCAGATTCACCAAGTGTATTTAACTGCAAAGTCAGATGTTCAAAGACACCAAGACGCTTCCACATCATCGCTGTCATGGCAATCATTTCAGCATCAGCGTCAGGTAGGGCAGAACCAAAACTCTCCGCACCAAGCTGATGAAACTGGCGATAACGCCCTTTTTGTGGGCGCTCATAACGAAACATCGCCCCCATGTACCAAAGTTTTGGTGTGTCGCCGCGGGTCAAATTATGCTCAATCACCGCACGCACCACCCCTGCCGTACCTTCAGGGCGCAAGGTAAAAGATGTACTCTCATCACCTTTATTACCGCCATGTATCACGCCAAACATCTCTTTTTCAAC
>JBHCHC010000117.1:0-5186 GCA_041802645.1 Moraxella sp.
TGTCTATCTGGATGCGGTATTTTTTCCCAACATTCATGAGCTTGACTTTGCTCAAGAAGGCATACGTTTAGAGTTGGATGAGCGTGGGCGACCTGAGTATCACGGCATTGTTTTTAATGAAATGAAAGGGGCGATGAGCGGAGAGATTGATCAACTTTATTATGCCCTGATACCGCATCTATATCCAACAACAACCTATCATTATAATTCTGGCGGTGATCCAAGACAGATTGTTAACTTAACTCATGCGGATTTGGTTCAGTTTCATCAGACGCATTATCATCCATCAAATGCTATCATCATGAGCTTTGGAGACATTAGTGTGGCTGACATTCAAGCCAAACTACATGATGATGCTTTGGTTTTTTTTAATGACAAAGAAAGGCTTGCTCGTGGTAAGAAGTTCGTGTCTATGACGGAGCAACGACTTGATGAACCGGTACAAGTCTATGACACATACACCGCTGATACCAATGGCGAGAAAATGACCCATCATGTATTAGCTTGGTTACTACCAAGCATCATTAACCCTAAGGAGCGTCTGGCATTACGCTTGATGGAGGGTGTGCTTATAGAGCATGCAGGGTCGCCTCTAAGAGCTTATCTAGATAGCTCATCGCTGGGTACATCGGCCAGTCCACTATTGGGGCTAGATGACAGCCATTATGAAATGGCATTCTACGCTGGGCTTCGTGGCTCAGAAAAAGAACTCGCCGATGACATGGAGAGGCAGATTTTGGAGGTGCTACAATCAGTGGCGGACAACCCCATTGCTGAGGAGACCATACAGACTGTCTTGCACCAAATAGAGCTGGACCAACGTCACATCGGTGGCGATAGTATGCCTTATGGATTAACACTCTTGCTCGAGGGGTTTAGTACGGCACTGCATGGTGGAAATCCGATGGACGTGTGGGAGATTGATGACAATTTGGCATGGCTTTCTGAGCAGGTAAAAGAGGTAAATTGGGTGCAAAATCTCATCAAAACCTACTTGATAGATAACCCTCATCGTGTGCGTCTGACCCTATCGCCTGACAAAGATAAAGCCCAGCGACTCATCGATGATGAGCAAGCGAGTTTGGATCAACTCAATCAAACGCTAAGTGATGAGGATAAAGCATATATTCGCCAAAAAACCGATGAGCTTGCTATCCGTCAAGCGATGGTGGATGATGTGGATATTCTGCCCAAGGTGGGTCTGGCAGACATTCCTAAGCACCTAAAATTTGCTCATGCCATCCGCTCGCCCATTAACATCCATGGACAGGTACGCACATTACATGAATATCATGCTGGTACCAATGGGCTGTATTACTATCAATTGGTGCTAGATTTGCAGCAGGATTTGGATATTTTAAATAACCCCTTATTGCCTATTTATCTGGGTCTATTATCTGAACTTGGTACGGATAAATATGATGCACGTGGATTTCAAGCGGTACAAGCATCCATGTCATCGGGCGTGACTGCACGTATTTCACAGCGTACCGATCGCCATGATAAGAATAAGATGAGTAGCTTCTTGGTGTTAGCCACCCGTGCTTTAAATCGTAAGCCTCAAGCGATCAGCTTGGTCAGCGAAGTTCTAAATGACACCATTTTTAGTGAAACTCATCGCATGAGTGAGCTACTACAGCAAAGACAAGCCGCATGGCAATCTCGTCTCTCAGCCAGTGGACATAGCTATGCCATACAGACTGCCAGTCGCCACATGAGCCTTTTGTCCGCATTAGAATACGCTTATTCTGGGCTACCTGCCCTATCAGCGCTTAAAGCCTTTTTAAAGACAAGTCAGGGCAATCAGGAGGTTTGGCAGACGTTATCGGCACGCCTTGCCCATCTTCATGAGCGTGTGACAAGATTACCCAAAGATGTGATTTTGGTATGTGAAGAGGATAAGGCAGCCAAATTAAAAGCGGTCATCACAGAGATATTAAATGCCCCCATCTCTGCTAAACCATCTATTGAGATGAGTCATGATGCTTTGGCGTTTGATGGACTCCTCGATGAGGTGAGTGATGCCAAGGGAGATAAAGGCAAGCAAGACATCGCTTGGCTAATTGCCACTAACGTTCATCATAACGCCATCTCTTACCCTGCGGTTACCTCAGGACACGATGACGCACCTGCCTTAACCATTTTAGCTCCTTTTTTGCGAAATGGTTATCTGCATTCTGCCATTCGTGAAAAGGGCGGTGCATATGGTGGTGGGGCAAGTTTTGATGGTAATTCGGCAAGCTTTCGCTTTTATAGCTACCGAGATCCTCACTGTTTGGCAACCTTTGAGCATTTTAACAAAAGCATTGACTGGCTGCTTGATAACGAGCATGATAAGGATGCATTAGAAGAGGCAATTTTGGGCGTTATCGGTGGCATGGATAAGCCTGCTTCCCCTGCAGGCGAGGCGGTGAAAGCATGTTTTAGTGAACTTCATGGGCGTACCCATGACCTTCAAGAGCAGATGCGTTCTAAGCTTCTAACAGTGACCATTGACGACTTAAAACGTGTGGCACGCACTTATCTAAAGGATAAGATACACATCAAGGCCAGTCTTGCACCACTTGAAAAAGAGCAAGAGATGCAGGCGTTGGGCTTTAACTGCTTAAAACTTAGTAAAGAAGAAAGCACCAGTAAAAAACTCTGACAAGCAAGCAGATGACTTGCTATCTAAAACTTCTTTGACGTAACATCTCATAAAAGCACACACTTCCTGCTACGCCCACGTTCAGACTTTCTTGACCGTTGGGTTGGGGTAGGGCAATTAGTGTGGCGTTTTGCAAAAAGTCATCAGATACCCCTTGTCCTTCATGGCCTAATACCCATGCGACCGGCTTGGTTAAGTCGTGATGGTAGATGACTTTATCAGTGTGAGAGCTGGTGGCATATAAAGGTATCTTGACTTTAGCCAAAATCTCATCGGCAGACACGTGTTCATAAATGGTCAAAGAGAAGTTTGCTCCCATGCTGGCTCTTAGGCATTTTGGCGACCACAAATGAGCCGTATTGGGTGTGGTGATGATGGTCGTAATGCCTACAGCAGAGGCGGTACGCAGCAGCGTGCCAATATTGCCAGCATCTTGTAAGCCATCCAAGATAAGACAGTCGCCTGTCACTTCTTTGAACGCGTGCGTGGGGACATCAATGATTGCCATGATGTCTACGCCCTCGCCGAGCGTGCGAATTTCTTTATAAAGGCTGTCAGTGACAGCGATGAGTTGATTGCTAGGAATGTGTTGCAACAACCTCATCACCTCGGTATTTTTTAAGGCAGATTCTGATGCGATGACTTTTTCTACCGTAAAATGCTGCGTCAAAAGGGCGTCTAATAAGTGCACACCCTCAATGACGGTTTGGCCGCTTTTTTTGCGGGTGCGATGGTGAGTTAGTAGAGCGTGAGCGTGTTTGATGATGGGATTGGTGGGAGAGCTAATTAGGTTCATGGACTGGCTTATTTGAATGGTTGGGATTAAGATTTGCAAAATTTTGATGTTATTTAACCAATTTTGACAGGGATTAAAAATAACTAAGGTTTCTTTTTGACCTAATGATCACAGACAGTAGAGTGCAATTGAACCTCATTATGGCAATTTATTACTGTGAATAAAGAAAATTTCAACCTTGATTTTGCTGGGTTGATTTTAGTTGAATTTGTAGGGGAGATTATGATGATAAAATCAAAAACCGCCAAAAATTGACGGCTTCGATGAAACAACATCGGTTAAGCAGGCTCTCCATTTGCCAAAATCCCTGCCTTATCATGCAAGTCCTTGACGTATGCCACTTCATTTTTTGCACCCAGCACAACAGGAATGCGTTGATGTATGTGCGTAGGGGTAATCTCCATGATACGCTGCACGCCATCTGTGCTAGCTCCCCCTGCTTGCTCGATGATAAAGCTCATGGGGTTTGCTTCATACATTAGGCGAAGTTTACCTGCCTTGCCTGCGATTTTGGTATCGAACGGATACATGAACACACCACCACGAATCAGAATGCGATGCACGTCCGCAATCATTGCTGCCACCCATCTCATGTTATAGTCTTTGGCACGTATACCTGCATCGCCTTGGGTTAGCTCTTCAATGTAGTTTGCGATGGGGGTAAGCCAATAACGGCGGTTAGAGGCATTAATCGCGTATTCGGCGGTATCTTCGCTAATACGTACGTCATCATTAATGAGCAGATAGGTCTGACTCATGGGATCGAAGCTAAACATTGTCACACCCTTCCCAAAAGTCACTGCCAACATTGTGGAGGTGCCGTAGATGAAATAACCTGCCGCAACTTGTTCTTTGCCCTTTTGTAAAAAGTCAGATTCTGTCGCTTTTTGTCCTTGATTTTGGTAGGGCAGAATGGAAAAAATCGTTCCTACGGTCATGTTAATGTCAATATTAGAGGAACCATCTAATGGGTCAAAGGTGATAAGAAGCGTGCCATCGTCATTGGCGGGGCTAACCTCATCTAACTCTTCGCTTGCGACTCCTGCACAGTTTGGATTATGGATCAGAGCGTTTAGCAGCAAATCATTAGAGATGACGTCTAGCTTTTTTTGAGCCTCGCCCTGAACATTCTGACCACCCGCCTCGCCATGAATCCCTGCCAACGCTCCCTTATCAAGCAAATGACTAATTGCCACGCTAGCGGTGGCAAGTGTCGTCATGGTGCTAGCAAGTGCTGGTGTGGTGTGGGTTTCTAGGTACTGAGCAAGTGTTATCATGAGGCATCCTAAGGGTCTTCAAAAAAGCTATTTTATCATGAAAAGACAGTGCTGTCAGAGATATTTTATTTTCTGATGAGAGAATCAATTTTAAAAATACCTTAGTAAATCATCGGTAAAATATCACAGGGCATTTCTTTGAATTTGATTTGCCAAAACTTATAAATTTGCTAAAATAAGTCAATTTGTTTTTCATTTAGCTTTGGACAGTTCACAAACAGCTACATCTTAATTATAGGAAACTCCATGACTGACATCACCGCTCGCCTAAACCAAACCTTAGCTCGCCCACAGCTGACAGACCACGATGATGGTGGCATTCGTCATTTTATTGGGGTGGAAGGACTGACGCGACAAACTTTAGAGGCGATTATTGATAAGGCGATGGGTTACTTTGATGGAAGTGGGCGACTGATGAACACCGATGAGCTTTCGGGTAAGACGGTGATGAATCTGTTTTTTGAAA
>JBHCHC010000118.1:0-3182 GCA_041802645.1 Moraxella sp.
AATAACCCTTGCCAGTGTCTTTGGTGGTTTGTAAGTTGGGATATCTACTTTGCTTTGGGATGGATATATGGTATATTTGTCCAAGAGCAAGATGTGCCTATGTTTGCAAACACTCTGATAGGTGGGAATTGAAGAAGTAAGCGCAACAGTACACAGCTTACTTCTTTTCTTTGTTTATTGAAGTGTTGCAATTTGAAATTGAATTTAAGCATAAATAGGTTAAATTCTTAAATATAAACTAACTAAACAGTTATATCAATCATGAGGTTAAATATGCCGGGTTTACCTAGAAAAAATTCAGAGTTTCGTACAATATATCGTAAAGATATTGAAGAGATTATAAAACCTTATGGTTTTGAATATGAAGATAGAGATGAGTATTATGTTACTGGAGATTACTCTGCTAAGGAATGGAGAGAAGAACAGCATATCTATTTTAAAGTGATGCCTTATGGCGGTATTTATTTAAGTATATCGTCTTCTGGTAGGCTTTCTGAATTTCGTATTGGCGCCATGTTTCAACCAGCCATTCAAGAAGTTGCAAATATTGTAAATCGAGTATTTGGCGACATTAGTATTAAAGAAACTGACAATGAGATGCGCTGGAAAAATGGCGGTGAGGGATTGGAATTGGATTTAATATCAAGCACCCATATGATGCGAGATGATGAGCTCTATAAAAAAACATTAATGAATATTAGCACCAATCTTGATATCTATATGAGCCTAACTTCACCTAGAAAGCTTTTTGAGTTTTATAAAAAACGTCCTGATTTTTACAGCTTTGATTTTCGTTTTCCAGAGTGTACTAGATTAGGTTATTGGTTGATTATGGCAAAATTAGCGGGTGAAGATTATTATTTGCAGTATGCTGATGAGTATGTTGGGTTAAATAAAGAAAAAATACAAAAAGAATTTAATGTCGATATTACTCAACTCAAAGACTTTTTAGATACTTATACTGTCGGCTCACTGGCTTAACTCACAGCTTTTAAAAGGAGAACTCTATGTCATGGTCAATTGGTCTTTCTGCCCTTACCCCTGAACAACTCGACCACCCTGCCAAAACTATGGATTATGAACAAGCGTATGATTACTTTAATGAACTAAAAGGCGCAAGCTTTGGTTCAATCCCAGAGATTATCTTAGAATTTGCCAATTACAATGATGCACTTCAAGCCTTAATGGATCATGGTGAACCACTAGATGAAGATTATCTTAAGTTAGAATTCCCAAGACTCTATGATACAGAAGACATTGCAATCATTCTAGCAGAATTTAATAAGCTTGACTTTGATGACATGGATACTTTTGATGATTATGAAGACATCAAAGAAGTCTGTGTCGATTTGCGTGATTTATTCCAATATGCTCATGACCATCAACAAATCATCGTGCTATACCGAATGATGTGATTTTTTACTAGGGGTGTATTTAAGAAGATAAACAAAAATCTTATTTGATACTTGCCAAGAGTACTTGCTCAATCTCACCCTTGTCCTTGATTTTTTTGATGATGTGCCACAGCGTGTCCGCTTCATTATAGCCTTTGGTGAGCATACCCAGCCACTGCTTATAGCGACCAATCAGCCCATTTTGGTTCTCTGTTTCATCCGCCAAAAATTGTAATTGATACTGGCATAAGCTTGCCCAGTCCATGCCATCCAAGCCTGCGATGGTAGCCGTCAAATCAGGACGAGTGACTGCCCCACGACCAAGCATCAGATGCGGCGTATCAGCTTCGGCGATACAGCGTTTGGCGTCATCCGCTGTCCAAATCTCACCATTGGCAATCACTGGCACCCCAAGCGTGGTAAAGGGGGCGACCTTATCCCAATAGGCAGGGGGCTTGTAGCCGTCAACTTTGGTGCGAGCATGGACGGTCAGCCAGCTGGCATTGGCAGACTTGATGGCTTGCCCGATATCAGTCATCAGGCTTGTGTCCGTGTAGCCCAGACGGATTTTGGCAGAGACGGGGATATCGCTTGGCACAGCACCCCGCACAGCGCTGATGATGTGGTACAGCACTTCAGGCTCTTCTAGCAGCACCGAGCCGCCTTTGTGGTTATTGACCGTCTTGGCAGGACAGCCAAAGTTTAGGTCAATCGCCGCCGCCCCAAGAGCGATTGCTGTCATGGCACTTTCTGCCATCGTTTCAGGGTTATTACCCAGTAGCTGAATATGCACAGGCGTACCGCTGGCAGTCGTGCCACCGTGATGCAATTCTCGGACAAATTTATAAAACACATGCGCAGGCAAAGGATAATGCGTCACACGGATAAACTCACTCACCGCCCAGTCATAAGGCGCGCCAAGTGTACACGCAATGTCAGTCAAAATCCGTCGCATCAGCGGGTCAGTCAGACCTTCCATCGGGGCAAGTAGGCGAACAGGGTGGGGGAAGAAATGGTTAAAAGTCATATAGGATAATTTAGTTAGCGGGCTGTTTGGTTAGATATTGTGCGTATAAAATATCGGCAAAATCCGTTTCGCAAATCGCATCAATCACCAAGTCACACATGGCATCAGCAAGCAATTCATTATCAATGATTAATTCGTAATCATTTAATGATAAGTATTCCAAAGCAACCGCAAGGCCAGTGCGTTTATTGGCATCAGATAGGGCATGAGCTTTGGCGATGCTAGAAGCGTATTTTGCTGCAATATCAAAAATATCATCCAAGCCTTCGTAAGCAATTGCATTATCAATGCGAGCAAGAGCGCCTTGTAATTTACCAATATCGGCTTGCCTTTTCATACCTTTTTCGGTGCTTAGAATATAGGCATTGATTTCAATCACACGCTCAAATGGAAAGAAAATTAATTACATCACATATCAGCCAATCGCTTAAAAGTTGTATGATGCGTTCGTAGAACCAATTTGGTTTCGGATTTGACAATTTGTTGCCCAAAATAGCCTGTCAAATCAAGACGCTTGGTTGCTTTGATTTTTGGGCGTTGAACAGCAGTCAGCCCATATTGTTCAACTTTTTTATTCATAAATTCACCAGTACTCACAAATGGATTGGTCTAGGGCGTGTTGACATTTCAATTTGAGTGAAAAATTTAGATAAATCGCAAGCCTTTTTAGGCAATAAATGCAGCCAATATGATAATATTGGCAAATTTATTAACGACAAAAGGCAAGATTTAGCTTATTTTTCACCAAAAGCACAACCAAA
>JBHCHC010000119.1:0-13425 GCA_041802645.1 Moraxella sp.
CAAAATATTTGATAGAATAGCCACCACTTTGAGAGAACAAGCCGACTTAGCTCAGTTGGTAGAGCAACTGACTTGTAATCAGTAGGTCGCCAGTTCGATTCCGGCAGCCGGCACCACTCCTAAGAAATCTTTCAGGTTAAGCCCTTTGTTGGGCTTCATCTTTTAATAGACCATTAAAAGTAATACCTGTACCATCTTGGTGGGGTTGGGGAGCGGTCAAACCCAACAGACTGTAACTCTGTCGCGAAAGCTTCGAAGGTTCGAATCCTTCCCCCACCACCATATTTTCCTACCCTTAGCGGGTGTGGTTTAGTGGTAGAACCTCAGCCTTCCAAGCTGATGGTGCGGGTTCGATTCCCGCCACCCGCTCCATTTATATGTGTTTACGCTCTTGTAGCTCAGGGGTAGAGCACTCCCTTGGTAAGGGAGAGGTCGCGAGTTCAATTCTCGCCAAGAGCTCCATATATGAATCCTTAAAACATCAGTTTTAAGGATTTTTTTGTGGGCGAATCTGTGTTATTGATTGATGATAAAAGTGGTTGGTGCAATACGTGGCAGGCACAGTTTTATCTTTTAAATGACGCATTCATCTGAATTTTGCTGCTTTTTTATGGTAAAATTTGCTATCATAGCTATCATTGGCATAATCTTTGCTTGTTATTGACAATAAGTGATTGGACTCTTGATGAATTATCATAATCTAAAATGCTTGCTCTTGGGACTGGGATTCTTGCCCATCTTGACTTATGCAGACATTAACCCTTTGGATTTGGATGCACTATTACTTCGTGCCACCCAGACACATCCAATGGTAAATGCAGCAAAAGCAGATGAGGTGGCAGCCGTTGAGGGTGTTAAAGCAGCCAAGCTAGGACTGTTGCCCACGCCCACCATCAGCACAGGACATGATAAAGATGATGGATTGGTCAGCACCATTGCCATTCGTCAGCCTTTATGGACGGGTGGTCGATTAACCGCTCAAATCAATCAAAGCATCTATGATAACAAAGCTGCCAATGCTTACGTGTTCGAACAGCAAAACACCGTCGCTAAAAATACCATTGATATTTGGCGAAGTTATATTTATGCCATTGCCCTACAAGAGCTTTACACAGACAGTTTAACACGCCTAAAAGAGTTTGAGTTGATGATGGAGCGACGTGTGGCACAGGGCGTGTCTGCTAAGATTGAGCTTGATTTGGTTAAAAACCGTTTCTATCAAGACCAAAATGCTCTACAAAATGCCATCGAACAGGAAAGAGTGGCAGGAGCAAGATTAGCACAGCTCATTGGTGAAAATCTAGGTGTAAAAAACTACAACATTACCATGAAATCGCTGACCGATTACGCCAAAGCCAATTCGACCCATTTTGAGGCACAGGTCTTTGGCAATTCTGGCAACCATCACCCTAGTGTAGTGAGACAGCACTTTCAAGTAGAGGCTGCCAAACAAGAAGCAAAAGCCCAAGCAGCGAGTCGTTATCCCAATGTCTATGCCCAGTATCAGCACACATTTGAGCATGAAAATAATGAAGATGATGGCGAATTCTCAGTAGGGATGTCTTATGATCCAGGGGCGGGTTTTTCAAGTATTGCCTTGACACGAGCTGCCAATGCACGAGCACTTAGCTTAACTCAGACCCAAGAGGCAACAAGAAGAACGGTGATGGAGGGGTTACAAACTCAATATCAAGAGTTTGCATCATCACGAGACAGAGAGCAGTCCATCAAGCTTGCCATCGAAGGAGCAAAATTGGTGGTGGATTCTTATGGTCGTCAGTTCATCGCAGGACGTAAATCATGGCTTGAAGTGCTTAATGCGGTACGTGAGCACACACAGTATGAACAACAATTATTGGAAGTTCAAAGTCAAATGGTGGCAAGTTTTTATAAGCTGCAAGTGGACTTTGGGGCGATGGAGTGGCAGTCCAATTATGCCAATGTACACGCTCCTGTGAATGAGTTTCGTCCATACCGTGATTTCTTATCATGGGCTCAAACCAACATCACTGCTAAAACAGCCGACAGCGACACACCTCAAGTGCTACGCGAACCCACGAAAAATACAGACCTAGAAAACAGTTTTGTCAATCAAAAAGATCTGTGGATAGAGTCGCCCCGTGATGAGAATTCAGACCTAATGATGTCACAATACGCGTCATACGACCAAGAGCAAGATGTGTTAGAGGACATCACCAGCGGTGAGGGTATACAAATGGATGATGTTAAGAGTGAACAAACACAAGGCCAGGAGGTAGTTTCAACACCTCTATTCCCGACCGTTGATGATTTTAGAAAAAAGTAAAAATTAGGACGTATGACAAGATAGTTGATACGTTCTGGTGGAGGGTGCGGAGGTATCCGTGCCAATGTTTATTATTGTTGTGTATCGTCGTAACTTATGTGCAGACTGTATGTAACAATCAAAGGATAGTCAATGCTTTCCAACCAAAGCCGTAATAATGCCACATCTAATGAGCATGCTTTAATCAAAGATAATGTCGGCGATAGCGCCTTAGGACTTGCCGTATTTGAGCTTCTAAAAGATGTCGGCATCACCATAGACAAAAACCGCCTAAATACCGCCTTGGGGCGTGTATCGGGGCTGAATACACATGAAGATAAGTTATTAACCTTACTCGAAACACTGGGCGTGTCGGATGAGCCTGACATCATGCAACAGCCTGATGCTGCCTATATGCCCCTATTTGTCCATCATCAAACGCTTGGCTATGGGCGTATTGTCCAAAAATATGGGTTAAGCTGGGTGTTTGAAGGGTTGGATGGGCGAGTTAATTGTCAAACCTCTGATTTGGATTTTGTGGCAAAAATCAGAACCTCTGATAAGCTCATTGGCGAAAAGAAAGTCAGATTTCATGAGCTGCTCACGCAGAATCTAAAAGGTCATAAAGGTGTGGTTGTTGAGGCGGTTATAGCCTCGCTTATCATCAACTTGCTTGCCTTAGCCATCTCTTTGTTCTCCATGCAGGTGTATGACCGAGTCATTCCTACCAACAGTAAGTACACACTTATCATCTTGGCGTCAGGCGTGGCACTCATGATTTTATTTGAGGCGGCGATGAAGTTTGCCCGCTCAAAAGTCATGGATAAGATGGTCATCAATATGGATGAGGAGCTTTCACGCAGTATCTTTGAACGTCTACTTGCGGTACGCGTTGATAAGATGCCCAATTCGGTGGGCTCATTGGCAGCACAACTTCGAGGTTATGAGCAGGTACGGTCGTTTTTTACGGCAAGCACACTTTTTACGCTGGTTGATATTCCGATGAGCCTCTTATTCATCGTGTTAATTGCGGTGATTGGCTCTCCGATTGTGGCGATAATTCCGCTTATTGCTGCCGTGATTGGTATCATCATTGGTTTGTCCAACCGTAAAAAAATCGACAAAATTTCTGCTGAAAATGCCACTGCCTCTTATCTAAAAACAGGGATTTTGGTAGAGGCGGTTGAGGGCATGGAGACCATCAAGGCGGGCTCAGGCAATTGGAAATTTTTATCCAAATGGCTAGATGTGACCAGCGAAACTATAGACAATGACTTAAAAATGCGTCATGCCAATGACAATCTAAATTACAGCGTGCAAATGCTACAACAGATAAGTTATGTGAGTATTGTTATTGCAGGGGCATTTGTGGTGATGTCACAGGGCATGACCATTGGGGGGTTGATTGCTTGTACGATTTTGGGAGGACGCATCTTGGCTCCCATCATGAGTGCCCCGAACTTGCTAGTTCAGTATTCGCACGCCAAAGCTGCTAAAGCTAATATTGAGCGTTTGTTTGAATTGGAGCAGGATAATAATGATGTGGCTCATCCTTTGGCCCCATCAAAGATTCATGGCTGGTATCAATGCCATAACATGACTTTTAATTATGAGGGCAATGAAAGAAATGCTCTAAATATTGAACATTTAGACATCAAGGCGGGTGAGAGAGTGGCAATACTGGGATCGATTGGTTCGGGTAAATCCACGTTATTAAAAATCCTGTCAGGCATGTACATGCCGACCAGCGGTCATGTCTTGTTAGATGGGCTTGATATCGGGCATATCAGTCGGGAATCCATGAGCGATCAAGTCGGTTATTTACAGCAAGACCATCGTTTATTTCAAGGGACATTGCGTGAAAATTTGCTGATTGGTATGCCTGCTCCACCTGATGATGTTATTAATGAGGTGCTGCATCGTACGGGGCTCATTCGCTTGGTATCGGGACACTCTAGCGGTTTGGATTTGCCCATCAGCGAGGGTGGTAAGGGTTTATCGGGAGGTCAAAAACAGCTGGTTGCCTTTACTCGTTTGGTGCTAACCGAGCCCTCTGTATGGCTGCTTGATGAGCCAACTGCATCGATGGATAACATGCAAGAAAATCAATGCTTGCAAGTACTTGCACAAGAGTTACAAGACCCTACCAAGACCCTCATTGTTTCTACGCATAAAATGGGATTGTTGGCATTGGTCAATCGCATCATCATCATGGCGGACGGCAAGGTGGTGATGGATGGTCCAAAACAAGCGGTACTGTCTAAACTTATTCAAAACGAACAAAATGCTAAAGAAGCCATGCAAAAGGTAAAGGGCAAAGAGACACGACAAGGCATCGGTGTGTCTTCTAACAGCCCCTCTTCTAGTTAATCATAAGTGAGTCCTGCTGTGAGTCAAAAAAAGTATCAAAAAACCAAATCCCGTGGTAAAGCCAGTATGATTATCTGGGTGGCACTCATGACGGTCATCATATTGGTGGTGTGGGCATCTTTTGCTAAGATTGACCAAGTTACCAGAGCACAGGCAACCGTCATTGCTTCTGCCCGCACTCAAGAGATTCAGGCAGCAGATAATGGCATCTTATCAGAGCTGCTTGTTAAAGAGGGTGATGATGTCAAAAAAGGTGATTTATTGGCAGTGCTAGAGGAGGAGCGTGCTAAGGCGGCTCTTGATAATTCAGCGACCAAAGCCGCCGCCTTGCAAGCACGCGTGTCACGTTTGGAAGCGGAGATTTTTGATCGTCCCTTAAATTTCCCTAAAGAAGTCCAAAAATATCCTGAGTATGTTCAAAACCAAACAGAGCTTTACAACCGTCGTCGCCAAGCCATTACCCAAGATGTGGCATCTTTGCAGAAAATGTTGGACCTTGCCAAAAAAGAACTTGCCATGAATGAGCCTCTACTGGCTCATGGCGATGTCAGCCAAGCTGATGTCATCAAGTTGCGTCGTCAGGTGGCAGATATTGAAGCACAAATCACAAATAAACGTAATAAATACTTCGAAGATGCACAAACTGAGCTAACCAAAGCCCAAGAAGAGCTTGACTCAGAAAATGAGCAATTAAGAGACCGTACTCAAGTTTTGGAAGAAAAGCGTCTATTCGCTCCTGTGGATGGTAAAGTCAATAATATTGCCGTCACGACCATCGGTGGGGTGGTGCGACCTGGTGATACCATCATGCAGCTGCTACCTACTAGTAGTGACTTGATTGTAGAGGCAAAGGTTCAACCTGTGGACATTGCTTATGTCAAAGAGGGGCAATCGGCAAGTGTGAAGCTTGATGCTTATGATTACTCTATCTTTGGGGCGATGAATGGTGAGGTCATCTACATCAGTCCAGACACATTGATGGAAAAAACACCTCAAGGAGATAAGCCGTATTATCGCGTTCAAATTCGCATTGCAGGAGCTCAGGTCTCGGCACGCGAAGATGAGATTGTCATTAAGCCAGGCATGACTGCTAGCGTGGACATCAAGGCAATGGAGCGGACGGTATTGTCTTATTTAACCAAGCCCATTACCAAGACGTTATCAGAGGGTTTGGGCGAGAGATAGCGTAAAAAACGTGGCATTAGCCACGTTTTTTACGCACATAAACATTAAATTGCATAATCAATCACTACGGGGGCATGGTCGGAAAACCACTCATCACGATAGACCCATGCCCCAACTGTTCTTTCACGCCAATCGGGTGAGCAAGCATGATAATCTATCCGCCAACCCACGTTTTTAGCCCGAGCCTGTCCACGATTTGACCACCATGAATAAATATCGCCGTCATGTCTTGCTACGCGAAAGGTGTCTACATAACCCAAATCATCATAAATGTGATCAAGCCATGCTCTTTCATGAGGTAGGCAGCCAGAGGCTTTTTGGTTGCCTGACCAGTTTTTGATGTCTATTTTTTTATGGACAATGTTGTAATCACCACAGACAATCAGAGATTTGCCGTCCTCTCGCCATTGTTTTAGAATGTGTTTGTATTCATCTAAAAACAAGTCTTTGCGAGCTTGAGCATCATCGCCGGATGAGCCAGACGGTAGATACAAAGAAGCGATGTGTACAGGTGTATCTAAACCCCATTCGGATAAGTCAAAGCTGCCGCAGGTAAATCTGCCTTGCGTGTCAGCCAGTTCAAAGCCGAGCCCATCGGTTGGCACAAAGGGTAGCCTACTATACAATGCCACCCCTGCATAACCTGCACGTTCAGCAGGGAATAGATGAGCATGATAACCGACGGGCTTAAACTTATCCGTCCATTGCTCGTGAGTAAGCCGTGTTTCTTGCATACATATCACGTCTGCATCTGATTTGATGATAAAGCCAAATAAGCCTTTTTTCTCACTGGCTCTTAGCCCATTGACATTGATAGACACTACCCTTAGGATGTGCTTGTCTCCATGCTTGGCAATATGAACTGATTTTGGCGGTATGATATCGTTGGGCTTGAGATTTAAGGCGGTTGAGGCTTGTGGGTTGGGGTGTGATGGGTTGGCGTTGGTCATGGGTGTCGTCTATTTTATAAAAGGGGAATTTTACCACAAAATGCCATGAGAATTTGTGTAAATCGTGATGGATAAACCCAAACAAAAACCACTCAAATTGATGAGTGGTTTTAGATGACTTGATAAGCTAATAATTAATCAATGATGAAATGTTCAATGTCCATGTCAGTCATGACTTCACTGGGTGTGGTCATGCTGTCGGCAAGCCCGTTGGTGCGTGGCAAGATTTTATCAAAGTAAAACTCTGCCGTTTGCGTTTTGGCAAGATAAAATTCATGAGGTTGTTCACCGCCATTTTTCATCTTATCAAAAGAGATTGCCGCCATTCTTGCCCAGTGGTACGCCATCATCACATAGCCTGAGTACATGAGATAATCATCAGAGGCTGCTGAGATGATTTCACGGTTTTTGCGTTTGGCGGTAATGGCAAGGCGACCTGTTAGGACGTTCCATTCGGCACACAGCTTAGTCAATGCCCAAACGTATTTACGCATGTCTTTATCAAGAGCGTAATCACCACACCACTTCATGATACCAGCGGTGTATTCACGTACAACCTTGCCTCCACCTTGTAATAAAACTTTACGCCCTAGTAGGTCAAGTGCTTGCACGCCTGTTGTGCCCTCATATAAGGTGCTGATACGAGCATCGCGAGCAATGAGCTCCATGCCCCATTCCTTAATGTAGCCGTGACCACCAAAGATTTGCAAACCATGTTTGACAGATTCAAGAGACAGTTCAGTTAGAAAGCCTTTTAAAATGGGGGTATAAAAGCCCATTTTGTCTTCCCAGTAAGCAATCTCATCTTTGTCGCCACGAATGGTAGCATCTGCTAATTTATCAGCATAGCGAGCAACATGATAAATCATGCTTCGTGCCCCTTCACTAAATGCCTTTTGAGTCAATAGCATACGGCGTACATCAGCATGATGATGGATGGCATCGGCAGGTTTATCAGGCTCTTTGGTGCCTGATAATGCACGCATTGAGCGACGCTCCTTGGCATAAGGCAGGGAGTTTTGAAACGCAAGTTCCATATGAGCCAAACCTTGAATTCCTGTGCCGATACGTGCGGTATTCATGTAAGTGAACATGGCTTTTAAACCCTTATTGGGCTCGCCGATGAGATAGCCGATGGCATTGTCAAAGTTTAGCACGCAGGTTGCTGAGGATGAAATGCCCATTTTGTGTTCGATAGAACCACAGGTCACTCCATTACGCTCACCAATCTCGCCATCGCTGTTGGGAATGAATTTTGGCACAATGAATAAAGAGATGCCTTTGGTGCCAGCAGGAGCATCAGGTAGGCGTGCCAGTACAATATGCACAATATTTTCGGTTAGGTCATGTTCGCCCGCACTGATAAAAATTTTAGAGCCGTTGATGCTATAAGTACCATCCCCATTAGATTTGGCAGATGTTTTCATTTGGTTTAAGTCGGTGCCACACTGTGCTTCGGTCAAACACATCGTTCCAGACCACTCGCCACTGATGAGTTTGGGTAAGTATAAGTCTTTTTGCTCAGGGGTGCTGTATTCTAAGATGGTGTTAACAGCTCCCATGGACAAACCAGGATACATGGCAAAAGGCCAATTCGCCGTACCAAGCATTTCAGATTTTACAAGGTTTAAAGACATGGGTAGAGCCATACCGCCATATTGTTCAGGGTAGGCAACCCCTTGCCAGCCACCTTCAGCGTACTGTGCATAGGCTTCTTTAAAGCCTTTAGGAGTGGTCACTTCACCATCTTTGAAGTGACAACCTTCAGCATCAGCAGGCTGGTACAAGGGTGCGACAACGTTTTCAGCAAAGTCAGCAAAACCCTCCAAAACCATCGCAACGGTTTCGCTGTCGGCATTTTTGCCGTGTGCAAAAGTTTCGTAGTGTTTTGGGAAGTCAAAAACTTCATTAATTAAGAATTTCATGTCCCGTAATGGGGCTTTGTATGTTAGCATAAGAACAGCTCCTTTGTGATGGATTTAATGAATCATCAGATAAGTCTTTTGCCTAATATACCTTATTTTGAGATTTATGGCAGATATTTTGTGTTATATATAACTATTTTTCATTCATTATTTATTTAATAATAAAAATAAGTTATATTAAAATTTGGACTTCATTCAAATCTACAGTTTTTCCTGTCCACAACTCAAACGAAAGTTTGGCTTGATAAATCAACATGCCTGCACCATCAATCTGTCTGGCATGAGCAAAATGAGATAGAAATGGAGAGGGTTTGCCGTACATCATGTCATAAGCAGTGGCACACATGATGTCTGAGTTGTCAAGAGGGAGTGTCTGCCCTGTAGTGGTAGCACTGGTGGCGTTAATGATGACATCAAAAAATCCTGTCAAATGCTCAGCAGTCAGAAGCTCTGCCGTGAGAGATTGACCTTTTGGAACAAAAGGCGTGAAATCAGCAATCAGCGAGTGAGCCTTGGATAGGGTGCGATTAAAGACAATTACATTTGCACCTGCTTGCAATAAGGGCAGTACCGCTCCCCGAGTGGCTCCACCTGCTCCCAAGATGGCAACAGTCGCACCATCTAGTGCCACGCCTTTGTTGAAGAGATCGCCGACAAGTCCTTGACCATCTGTATTATCGCCATGCAGTTTACCCTCTTTTAGCATGAGTGTATTTACCGCCCTTGCTTGCTGAGCATAGCTACTTAATGTTCCTGTACGCTCACAAAGGGTGAATGCCATTTCTTTAAAAGGGAGTGTGACATTCGCACCTGTGCCTCCTCCATGAAAAAACGCCTCTACTACCGCCCTAAAGCTGTCAAAGTCATTAGGGCAAAGCTGGCGTTGGTAGCTGATGTCAATCTGGGCTGCGCGGGCAAATGCAGCATGAATAGCAGGGCTTTTGGAGTGATTAATCGGGTTGCCGATGACGATAAAATGATGCATGAGGTTTCCTTGTGGGGTCGTGGGACGGATGAAATTTACTGTTAAATTCATCAAAAAATAGGTACAATATGATGCGTGCGTGATTATGTCCATGCTGATGTTGGATAATCTGGACATTGTCCCAAAAACATCATGACAAATCAAGCTTCCCCATTTATTTACCAAAACATCATGACCACATCAATGACAAAAAAAGAACCAGAACAAACACCAAAGCCTAATCCAGAAACAAGCCAAGAACCAAACTTGGAAGCTGGGTCAAAAAAATCTCACAAAATGCTCACCATGCTTACGGCGGTTATTGCTTGTTTGGCGGTATTTTTTGTATTTTTTCGACCTGTTACCAATGAAGAGGTGGTTCAAGAAGATGGTGAGCCAAAAGTGTATGAAAAAGTCATCTATGAAGTGGATTCTTGGCAAGCACAGCCTGTTATGACGACGATGGGGCAAGACAAGTTTGATTTTGATAAAGTCAAAAGCCTCATTTCTGCCACCACTACCAAGACGGATGGACTAGATTTTGACGGTCGCCCAGCGGTTAGATATGACTACACCACCAGTAGCGAGCCACCTTTATATGTCATTGAGTCAGATGAGATTTTTGAGTTATCTTGGTATTTTGCCTCCCCCAAAGACAGTGACAAGGTAAAACAGATGAGTCAAAAACACGCTCAAAAAGCATATGCTCTTGCCACCGCCTTGTATGGTGATGATGGCAAAGTGTTGATGAAGGCGATGTTTTCACAAACACAAGCAGAAAAAGCACTGCTGAACCGTCACCACTTACGATTAGCGGAGTGTCGTGATTACACCTGCCAGCTTATCATCCAAAAATAGCTTAATGACTGGTCCTTACCTTCAGTCACCACCAGTAAGGGCGGTATGGAGCGAGCCACGGATGATACCAACCTCCATACCCACCATAGCGATGATGATTTATCCGTTCACGCATTTCATACTGTTCTAATCCCATCATGTTCGCACGGTGCAACTCTTCTAAGGTTTTGGGATGGTTATCATCGCAGACGGCATTGAGTGTATATCCCATGCGTCCAAGATTGTAAGCATTGTTGGTGGTGCAGTAGGATTTTAGCCCCTCTTGGCGACCACGCTCCCATGAGGCTTTGTCCAGCGTTGCAAGTCCTTGACAGGTTTTGGCGTGGCGTAATATCTCTTGAGAACTTGATCCACGCACCCCATCATCACGACCCACTTGCTCCCAATTCGCCTGAGTGCAATCAGTCTTTGTCAGAGTGGTGGTTGTGGTGCAGGCTGACATAAATAAGATAACTAAGACAAAGGGAATGGCTTTGTTCATGATGTCATCCTTTATAAATTTACAGTAAAATAAGACGCATCAGTTTAACTCACGCGTCTTATGGTGTCATCCATCGATGTTGATTTATCCCATAAATATGATGGTTCTATACCCTCATGATTTATTTATCGTGAGCGTGTTTATGCATAGGGCGAGTGCCTTCACAAGTTAGGCTATAAGTCTTACCATCAGAGCTTGTCACCTCAAGAAGACCCATCTTGCCTTTGGCATGCCACTCATACTTGGAGGCGGGATTGATATCATTGACAAATCTTACACCCGAGGCAGATTGGGCAAGCTTCATATCAACTTCGGCATTATCAAGCCCTAGGCTAGGTGCGGTGATGTTAAGCACGGCGCGCTCTGCATCAGGATTATATTCGGCAGTGATTTTACCATTATTTTCACAGACATAGCTCTCTGTCATCTTGCCATGATGGTGTTTCTTAGGTCCTTTTTTGTCGTGTCTGTGCTCACCTTGCATCTCATGAGTTCTGGGCTCAACATTTTGAGTGTTATTTGTGGCACAGCCTGTCAAAACCAAGGCACCAACAGCAGTTGCGATGAGTAGTTTTTGCATAAAAATCTCCTAAAATTAAGTGATAAACCATAAAGCCAGCAGTTTGATTCATAAGCATAAACAGTGGCTCTGTATTTATTATAAATGAAATCGAATTTTTATTTGTAACAAATTTTTTCAAGATGATGGTAGAGTTGTAAAAATATTTCAAGATGTCGAAAATGACGTCAGACTTGACTTTTGCTTGCTTAAAAATTATAGTAAAAAACCAAGAAGGCTTGATAGGCTCTTGTTAATCTCTGCCATGAATATGTGATAAAGCCTATGATTTGGGTTGTCCATCTTGTGGTTTTGTGTATTGCCTCTTTATAGCATCTTATAACATCAGTCATTTTTATGCCCATCAACAGCTGACCTGTCACGACAGCCAAGGAGAAAAGCATGACTTTACACACTAAGCCATCCGTACCTACACGCATCATTCAAGCACCCATGGCAGGGGTAAGCAATGCTGATTTTGTTATCAAAGCCTGTGAACTTGGCGTACTTGGTTCGCTTGGGGCGGGCATGATGTCCCCTGCACAGATTCATGAGGAGATTAATAAAATCAAAGCAGGGGTGGATAAAGCGTTTAATGTGAACTTGATGATTTTGGGTGAGGATGTCACTGAGGCTTACAGCCAGAATATGCCCGATTGGCTGATGAGCTTCTATGATGAGTTGGGCGTAACACCCATCTTAGAGGAAAAACCTGCTCATCGATTTGCTCATCAACTTGCTGTCTTGCTTGATAATCCTGTGCCTGTAGCAAGTTTTACTTTTGGGATTTTAGACAAGTCTCAGGTGAGCAGCTTGCATGATGTTGGTACTTATGTAATTGGCACGGCAAATCATGTGGCAGAGGTTATCGCATGGCAGGAGGTCGGAGCTGATGCGGTGGTGGTGCAAGGAGTGGGAGCAGGCGGTCATCAAGGAGGTTGGCTAAATGAAAATGGTGAGAGGCTCTCAACGCGATGCTTGCTTGAACTTGCCAGACAAGCCACCAAACTGCCTTTAATAGCAGCAGGAGGTATTGCCAGCTATGAACAAGTGGAGATGATGTTGGCAAATGGGGCAGACATGGTGATGGTAGGGACGGCATTTTTGACCACGACCGAATCGCCCATTCACACCCTTTGGAAGCAGCGCTTGCTCACCTCCACAGAGGATGATACTCGCCTGACCAAACTTTATTCTGGCAAATGGGCAAGAGGCATAGTTACCAACTACATGACCCAGCATCAGCAGTTTGATAATACCACAGATTTGCTCATGTATCCTACGCTAAACGCCATGACTAAGTCGCTTAGGGCGTATGGAGCGACCACAAATAATGCCGAGCTGATGAGTTTATGGTCTGGTGTGGGCGTTGCTGATTGCCGTGATGAAAGCATGAGTGAGTTGGTGTCCCGTCTAACGGACCCCTCTGCCAAAAGATAATGATAGGTGAGCTGATAAATCAATCCACCAAATACACCACCGTATCACCGTCTAGTCTGATGATGTTGTTACGCTCTAAGCGTTTGATGATGTCGCTGATGTTAACAGCTTTGCCGCCGCGAAAACTAAAAATCGCCTCCAAATAAGTCTCTAGAGCAGGCATGCGGTTGGGCTTACTCTTTAATACACGTTCAAGACAGTAGTCATAATCAGCTGAAGGCGGCAAATCGCTGGGAGTAGCCTCCACGCTCGGAGCGGGAACAAGCTGACCAAGCAAGTGATAAGCCAGTTTTAATTTATCAGCATCAGATAAGTCAGTGGCTAAGTCCAAAGCAGTGCGATAAGACATAAAAATTCCTTGTAAAAGACAAAAAGTCAGGGATGAAATAAAATCAGAAATACAGAGATA
>JBHCHC010000120.1:0-5002 GCA_041802645.1 Moraxella sp.
AATAATTTTCATCTTATTTTTGTTAACATACAAGAGATTCATCATGATTAACCCAACGCTAACCAAAATATCACACATCGAACAGCTTATTGGCGAGCTAAAAACAGAGCTACAAACTCAAACTCTCAGCGTGAAGCATGAAACTGCCATCACAAATAAAACGCCTTTCTCATTTGAGTTTTTTCCCACCAAGACAGATGAAGCCGAAGCCAAACTTATTCAAACTTTTGAGACTCTGAACACCCTAAATCCCAAATATTTTTCTGTTACTTATGGCGCAGGTGGCTCAACCCGTGAACGCACGCTAGGCATCGTCAAATCTTTAGGTGAGAAATCTACCACACCCATCGTCCCTCATATGTCCTGCATCGGCGATAGTAAGGCACAAATTGGTGAACTGCTTGATTATTATAAAGAGCTTGGTGTGCGACGTGTGGTCGCCTTACGTGGTGATTTGCCAAGCGGTCAAGTCGGTTATGGTGAACTGCCTTTTGCCTTGGATTTGGTCAAATACATTCGTGAACACAGTGGCGACCACTTTAACATCAAGGTCGCCGCCTACCCTGAAATGCACCCACAAGCTAGAAGTTTTAAGGCAGACATTGATGTGTTGGCAAGCAAATACCACGCAGGAGCAAACGAAGCCATTACTCAGTTTTTTTATAATGTCGACAGTTATTTGTTTTTGCGTGATGCGCTTGAAAAACGTGGCATTACCCAAGACCAATTCCCCATCATCGCAGGCATCATGCCCATCACCAAAGCCAGTAATTTGATTCGTTTTGCTGACAGTGCAGGGGCAGACATTCCAAGATACATTCGTAAACAGCTTGCCGATTTTGGCGATGACAGTAAGTCCATTCGTCAATTTGGCTTTGATGTGGTCATCAATCTGTGCGAAAAACTCATCAAAGAAGACGTGCCAAGTTTGCATTTTTATAGCATGAATACCGTCTCGCCCAATAAAGAATTAATTGAGGCATTAGGGCTAGTCTGATATCCAAAGACATACGTCAAAAACCATGCTTGACATCTGACATTTGGCAGAGTATTTATATGCAAAGATATGAAGGTCGTATCACCAAATTTGACCATGAGCGTAAATTCGGCTTTATCAAACTCCACACGACCAATAAAGAGGTTTTCTTTCACATTCGTGCGTTTAGAGCAGGTAGAGAACCTAGAATGGGCGAGCAAGTCATTTTTGACATTGGGCAAGACAAAAACGGCAGACCTGTAGCAATCAATATCCAAGAAGCATTATTTGTCGCCAAAAAACAACAAGAGCGCCAAATCAAACTACAAGCAAAAAGAGCCTACACAGAACGTCAAGAGCAAAAACATGGCACACTTAACCTAATGTGTGCCTTTGCCGTGGGGTTTTTTATGGTGGTAAGTGTATTCTCACTCATCGGTAAATTGCCTGTCTATCTTCCTGTTTATTATACATGGGTCAGTTCTATAAGTTTTATCATGCATTATCATGATAAAAACAAAGCCAAAAATAACGACTGGCGAACTCCTGAGAGCACCTTGCATACGGTCGATGTTTTGGGTGGTTGGATTGGGGCGACATTTGCCCATAAGTTACTAAATCATAAAGCCGCGAAAGCTGATTTTCGAGTGATGTTTTATGTTACCATATTCTTAAATATCGCAGGACTCTTGGGGTTATATTTTTTTCTAAAAGCCTGATTGTTCCAGTTGTAATAATTTTTTCTTAATCTCCACGCCACCTGTATAGCCACCCAAACCACCATCAGACGCAATCACTCGATGACATGGTACGATCAGCGAAATGGGGTTTTTGCCATTGGCGTTGGCACAAGCACGAAAAGCGGCGGGCTTGCCGATGTTTTGGGCAAGCTCCTTATAGCTAATCGTCTCACCATAGGGAATCTGACATAAGGCTTGCCAAACTTGTTGTTGAAAGTGCGTGCCGTGCGACAAATCCATCTCAATACCAAAGACTTGCCTTTTGCCAGAAAAATATTCATCAAGCTCCTGCATGACTTTTATGGCAACCAAGTGATCTTGATCCTTTTTATCAAGTCTGTCGCAAGGAAAAAATGTCGCTTGCCCACCCAATTTTTCAAAAAGTTTGGCGGTTTTATCATTATACCAATCAAGTAGGAGTAATTTGCCATTTTTAATGGTGAGGGTCAAGGGTGGCAATTCTGTTGGTGGCTGATAAGTGGTGCTAATCATAGGTTTTGTTTTAAAGAACATATTAGGTGAAGTTTGATTTTGTGATAGAATAACATAATTATCACTTTAATATTCATGATATTGTGGAGTTTTTATGAAAAAAACCATTCTTTCTGGTATTATCATGGGCGCAATGACATTTATGAGTCAATCGGTCATGGCGAGTGCATGGTGCAGCAGACCCGACATACAGGGTTATACAGGAAGTTGCTATACCGATGGTATTGCCAAGATTACAGATAATAATACCAAGCTTATTGGCTTTGCTAATAGACGCAATCAAATCATCATCCCTACACAATATACAGATGCAGACAATTATTCACAAGGGTTAATTGCAGTAAAACATCCCAATCAAGATAATTGGGGCATGATTGATTTAAAACAACAGATTATTATTCCTTTTGATTATCAATTCTTAAATAGCCCATCTACAAATGGTCATATTCGTGCTAAAAGAAATCATCAATGGGCATATATTGACCGAAATCAAAAAGAGATTATTTCATTTGGGCGTTATGACATGATTTTACCATTGGGATTTGATGGTTTTATTCAAGTCCAAAAAAACGGCAAATGGGGATATACCGACAAAAACGGCAATGAAATTATCAAGCCCCAATACGACAATGCGAATTACTTTACTCGCAATGTTGTCTGTATTACCAAAGATGGTAAACACGGCTGTATTAACAAACAAGGGCAAGAAGTCGTACCATTTATTTATGATAATATAGAAGCCTTTACTGCTGGTAAATATCGTAATAAAATTGTTGCTACTTTAAATGGTCAGACGTTTTATTTTAATAAAAATGGCAGAGCCATTGCTCGATAATTAAGTTTTAGTATCGTTGTCATTTTTATTGTTAATTGGGTCACAGTTAAGTTGTGACACGATTTTATTTATCTTATCAATAAAATACTCCACCAATTCTTTGGTAAATTACTGTATTCCTGTTGCGCCAGATTCTCTTGATTCTGCAAAGTTTAATTTGGCAATCTTATATTGCTTGACAAATTTTATTAAATACTCTATCCCCATTGTCATATCAAAGACATTCATATCAATCAACAAATACGGCTTATTGGCATTGATACACGTTTTTAGGGTTAATTCTGTATCACTTTTATCATAAAGAGCAGACGTATTAAAATACGTCTGTCTGCCATCACTCGTCTTTTTCAATCAGGGCGTCTACAAATTCTTTAGGCTCAAAGGGTTGCAAATCATCAATTCGTTCACCCACGCCGATGTAGCGAATGGGAATATCAGTGGTTTGGGCAACATTAAAAACCACACCCCCTTTTGCCGTGCCATCTAGCTTGGTGATCGTGATGCCTGTCAAAGGGGCGACCTCGCCAAAAAGGTTTACCTGACTGATGGCGTTCTGACCTGTGCCAGCATCTAGCACAATCATACACTCATGCGGGGCAGTTTCATCGGCTTTTTTCATGACGCGAATCACTTTTTCCAGCTCATTCATGAGATAAGTTTTATTTTGTAGTCGTCCTGCAGTGTCGGCAATCAACACATCAATACCCTTAGCTTTAGCAGACTGCATGGCATCAAAGATGACAGATGCACTGTCTGAGCCTTGCCCTTGTGCCACGACAGGAATGCCATTACGCTCCCCCCATACTTGCAGCTGTTCGGTGGCGGCAGCTCGGAAAGTATCCCCTGCCGCTAACATGACAGATTTTCCCTCGGCTTGCAGGCGTTTGGCAAGCTTGCCGATGGTGGTGGTTTTGCCCACGCCATTGACGCCCACCATCAAAATAACAAAAGGCTTTTTGCTGGCATCAATCACAAGTGGAGCAACTTTTGGAGCTAGGATTTCCACCAACTCTTTTTTGAGGGCTTTGTATAGAGAATGTGAGTAAATTAGGTCGCCCCTCGCCGTCTGCTCGGTCAGGCTGCTGATGATTCGCTTGGTCGCCTCCACGCCAATATCTGCCACCAAAAGCTGATCTTCCACTTCTTCTAAAAGCTCATCATCAATCTCTTTGCCACCGACCAATACATTCATCAAACCTTCAGATAAGTTTTTGCTGGATTTGGATAGCCCTTGTTTCATTCGGGCAAACCAGCCCCCTTGATTGTCACTCATGATTACTCTCTTTTAAATTTGGCTTAAATACTTCATGATACCATATTTTTAGAATAAATAGCGATGTCATTGTAAAATTGCCACTCAATCTTACTTATGTTAAACTAATCTGCCCATCATGAATATTTATATACTTTGGACATTACCATGAAAACCCTTTTCCTTTTTATCGCCCTATCATTTTGCTTGAGCCTCACAGCGTGCAGTGCCAATCATGGACAAGGCGTCAGACCTACCGCCACTGTCATCATTGGAAAATAAACTTGGTCAAACCTCAATATTTTTAGTCAATCCATGAATACATCAAGCCACCTTACTCTTTCACGACGCTCAGCACTTGCTATATTGGTTGGTCTATCCCTATCTTTGAGTGCTTGCCAAACATTACATCAAACCAACCAAACATCACCCAGCCTATCCACCACTGAATCAAACCATGGCATTACAGCCACCAAAACTCACTTGCGACTGT
This sequence comes from Moraxella sp., assembly GCA_041802645.1. GTDB lineage: Bacteria > Pseudomonadota > Gammaproteobacteria > Pseudomonadales > Moraxellaceae > Moraxella. The sequence goes on from JBHCHC010000120.1 coordinate 4,789, forward strand.
TTCAAAACATTCATGAACACACGCTAGATAATGGCTTAAAAATCATTATTAAAGAAGATAGGCGCGCCCCTGTGGTCATGACTCAGATTTGGTATCATGTTGGTGCTAATGATGAGCCCATGGGCAAAGGAGGATTATCACACTTTGTGGAACATTTGATGTTTAAGGATACCCCCACGGTGTCTGGTGACGAATTTAGTCGCCTCATCAGTGC
>JBHCHC010000121.1:0-26426 GCA_041802645.1 Moraxella sp.
AAGGTGGCGGTATCGGTTTTGTCAAAATTCGCCAGACGTAAACGTGAATCTAATATGGGTGCGTCTAAATCAATCATGAGGTTTTTCCTAAAAACTTTGAGTTATAATAAGGTTTTGGATGTAGTTTTACAAGTAAAATAAGTTGCTTTTGGTGATAAAGCATGATATTTTAGTGCCTTTGACCCATCTTTTAAGCCATTGAAAATTATAATATTTATTCAGTTTATCATCCATGAAACCCATCCATATCGTCTCTTATAACATCCATAAAGGTATGTCGCCCCTAAACCGCCTTGTCAAAGTGCAACGCATGGGGCAGGCATTGGCAGATATACCCATTGATATTTTGTGTTTGCAAGAAGTGCAGGGGCAGAACCTAAAGCGAATGATGGCTTTTAATGAGTATCCCGACCAGTCGCATCATGAGTGGTTTGGTGAATATTTATCGTTGTCACACAGCTACGGAGAGAATGTTAGCTACCCACATGGTAACCACGGTAACGCCACGCTCTCACGTCATCCTTTAGATCCTAAGCATAATGTTAACATCACGGTGTCTCGCTTAGAAAAACGAGGGGTACTCCATAGCGAGATCAGCCCCGATGGGTGGGATGTGCCTGTGGTGGTCTTAAATGCCCATCTCAATCTACTAGAAGCTGACCGCACTAAGCAATACAGAGCCATCAGAGAATATATCGAAAGTGAGATAGATAAAGATAAACCTCTGATTTTGGCAGGGGATTTTAATGACTGGGCAAAAAAAATCTAGCAGATTTTTGGCAAGCTTGGGTTTAAAGGAGGTGTTTGATACCAAACATGGTAAACACCCCGCTACTTTTCCTGCCAAATTTCCCATGATGAGCCTTGACCGCATCTATGTGCGTCATTTGTCGGTGCTGTCTGCACAAGTGTATGCTGGTGTGCCATGGTCTGATTTGTCTGACCATTTGCCAATTGGAGCAAGATTGACGCTCGCCTAATGTGTAAAACTGCTGAAAAAAATAGCCGATTTTGTTATCATATGCCAAATTTTTTATCCGAGTATTCATCATGTCCTTTTCAAAAGTCCGCACTCGCATTGCCCCATCACCCACAGGTTTTCCGCATGTTGGCACAGCTTACATTGCTCTTTTTAATATGGTGTTTGCCAAGTCTATGGGTGATGAAGTTATCCTGCGTATTCAAGATACCGATCAAGCTCGCTCCACCGCCCAGTCCGAACAGATGATTTTGGATGCACTACGCTGGACAGGGCTCTCATGGAGTGAAGGTCCTGATGTGGGCGGACCATTTGCCCCGTATCGTCAGTCTGAGCGTTCGGCAATTTACCAAAAATATGCCAATGAGCTTTTGGATAAAGGATATGCCTTTCGCTGTTTTTGTACACCTGATGAGCTTGATCAAATGCGAAAAGAGCAAGAAGCACAAGGCTTGCCTGTCAAATATGATGGACGCTATGCCAACTTATCCCGTGAAGAAAGTGACAAACTTGCTGGCAGTGGTAAGCCTTTTGTCATTCGCATGAGAGTGCCAACATCAGGCGACTGCGTGTTTAGTGATATGTTGCGTGGCGAGATTTCTATTCCGTGGGAGCAGGTGGATATGCAGGTTCTATTAAAGACAGATGGTTTGCCTACCTATCATCTTGCGAATGTCGTGGACGATCATCTTATGCAAATCAGCCATGTCATTCGTGGTGAAGAGTGGATAAATTCGGCACCTAAGCACAAGCTACTTTACGAATATTTTGGCTGGGAAATGCCGACCTTGTGCCATATGCCACTACTACGAAACCCTGACAAATCCAAGCTCTCCAAGCGAAAAAATCCTACATCCATCACGTATTATCGTGATGCCGGCGTCTTGCCCGAAGCCCTGCTCAACTATTTGGGACGTATGGGATATAGTTTGCCAAACGAAGCGGAGAAATTTACGCTAGACGAAATGACAGCAAGCTTTGACATTAAGCGAGTGTCTTTGGGTGGGCCAGTGTTTGATATTGAAAAACTTTATTGGCTCAATGGTGAATACCTAAGAAGCTTAAGCCCTACCGAACTCAAAAACAGGCTGCTTGCTTGGGCAAGTGATGACGATAAATTGACCGCCATTGCCAAAGCCATCGCCCCACGCATCAATACCTTGTCCGATGCGGTGAACTGGGCGGGTTTTTATTTTCAAAATCTCCCTGCTGTTACCGCAGACGATTTTGCCCACAAGACACTAGATAATGAAAAACTCTTAGAGATTTTGTACATTGCTATTTGGCAATTAGAAAACCTACCTGTGTGGAGTGAAGAGAATATTTATCAAGTGATGAAAGGCTTGGCGGGATATTTTGATGTTAAGTTAAAGGACTTTATGCAGCCGTTTTTTGTGGCGATTGCAGGCTCTACCGCAAGCACACCTGTGATGAATTCCATGTACGTCATCGGAGCGGATATGACTTTGGCACGCCTTCGCCACGCTTGTGATGTATTGGGTGGGCTTGGTAAGAAAAAACTCAAAAAATTAGAAGAAACCAATAAGGGTCTACCTGATTTTTTGGTGGAGTAATTGAGCGAGTATTGACAAAAATCGGGGGGTTATTATAATCTCCCTTTCTTTTATGGTTGATATGATTTGGAGTAAGTGATGTTATATGCAGATGAAGTACTGACTTCGCCGATAACGACCGTCAATGGCGTGGTGGGGCTTGATGAAATGGAGCAATCCAAAGTATTAAGCTACCTGCAAGGCATGGTGTATATGTGGTGTGCCATCAATGGCGATAAGACATTTACGGTGCGTGATTTGGTGGGCGGAGAAAATTACGACTGGCAAGGCACGCCCTTGATGATGGTTTGGCACAACCGTAAACGCCGTTATCAAGAGCAGTATCCAGATACCCCAAGTGATGAGACTGATGAATGGACACACGCTCAAACCGCCAAAGAAGTGGGGTGGCTACTAAAAAAAGTGCTGATTGATGATAAGCGTGTTTTTGTGGAGTATAAAGGCTTTGGCAACCAATACCGCTGGCAAAAATAAATTTTAAATTTTTTTTAAAAACGCTTGACAGTCAAAACAGACCTTATTATAATACGCACACCTTAACAAAGGGGCTATAGCTCAGTTGGTAGAGCACTTGCATGGCATGCAAGGGGTCAGCGGTTCGACTCCGCTTAGCTCCACCACTTTTTACTTTTGATATAAAGTTAAAAAAGTTTAAGACACAAGCACCTAGGCATTATCTTGTGTTGGTTAGTTAAGTTTTTACGCTCCATTCGTCTAGAGGCCTAGGACACCGCCCTTTCACGGCGGTAACAGGGGTTCGAATCCCCTATGGAGTGCCAATTTTTAAATCCCCAAGTCATGTCTTGTTCATGCTTGGGGATTTGTTGTTAGGTTGGTAGGATTGATAGAACGCTTATGGCAAATTTTACCACGCACTTAACCGTTGCTTCCATTGCCAGCACCGCCCTTGCCACTTTTGGATTTGTGGGCGGATTGTTTGGTTTTGGGACAGCGGTTTTTTGTTTGTTGATAGGGGTAATTGGCGGACTGTTACCTGACATTGACCTTGAAACATCCACGCCCGCTAAGAGGTTTTTTAACCTTGTCTCACTGTTTATCGCGATTTTGGTTGCTGTGTTGTATGCTTCTTATTATGGCACAGATGCGGCACTACTAAAGAAAGCGGTGATGATATGGGGTGGGGCATTTTTGGTAGTGCGATATGGCGTGATTGGGCTGTTTAGTCATGTGACCGTACATCGAGGCATGGTTCATTCTGTACCCTATATGGCGATGTGTGGACTGCTTGCGGTGTATGGAGCATTTTATGGGATTGGCATGACAGCAAAAGTGAGCTGGTTCTTTGGTGGTTTTTTATTCATGGGTGCATTGGTACATTTGGTGCTTGATGAAATATATAGTGTTAATGTGTTAGGGCTAAAATTAAAAAAATCATCAGGCACAGCGTTTAAGTTTTTTGAGCCTAAAAAATCAGGGCAATATGTGATGCTCTACCTAATTGTCACGGTCTTATTCTTGTACGCACCTGACCATCAGTCCGCCTTAAATGGCATTCGTGTACTCATCACCACATTTGCTGGTCGCACCATGTGACCCAAATATCATACCAACCGTGACAACAGAGACGCCAAATCTTATCATCATGAATCAGTTTGCATCAGCTGCTCTGATGACAAATGAGCCATCAGATGATACAATGTGTGCTAATGATTGTAACATGAGCTTATCATGAATCTAAATAACCAACAGCATTCTTACTATCCAGCACGTACGCTTGCTACATCCATCACTGCCACAGGAGTAGGTTTACATAGTGGTAAGGAAGTCGTGTTAACCTTAAAACCTGCCCCCATCGATACAGGCATCGTCTTTATACGTACTGACATGGACAACGCCCTCATTCCCATGAGTGCCACGCTCATCCAAGACACCATGATGTCGTCTAATCTGGTGGCAGGTGATGCCCGAGTTGGTACTGTAGAACACCTGCTCTCAGCAGTATCAGCGTGCGGACTTGATAATCTATATATAGAAGTCAATGCCCCTGAGATTCCCATCATGGATGGTTCGGCAGCACCGTTTTTGTTTTTGATAGATGAGGCAGGCGTGGCAGAACAGCCTGCTCCAAAAGCCTTTTTGAAAGTCAAAAAAACCGTACGTGTGACAGATGAAGATAAATGGGCACAGCTTAGTCCTTATGACAATGGTTTCTTAATGCGTTTTGAGATTGATTTTAATCATGCTGCCATCAAAGCAACTGAGCAGACCACCACACTTGATTTTAGCACTGCTAATTTTGCCAAGCAAGTTGGGCGAGCACGTACTTTTGGATTCCTAAAAGATTTAGAAACCTTAAAAAAGCATAATCTTGCCTTGGGCGGTACGATGGAAAATGCTGTCGTGTTGGATGAGACGTCGGTGGTCAGTGGTGAACTTCGTTATCCTAATGAATTCGTTCGCCACAAAATGCTAGATGCGGTAGGGGATTTGTTTGTTATTGGGCATAACATCATTGGTAAATTTGATGCCTATAAATCAGGTCATGCCCTAAATAATGCCTTGATTCGAGCTGTGCTTGCTGATGATGAGGCCTATGAAATTGTAACAAATTATGACAAAAATACCTGCCCAATTGACTTTAATTTACCTAAAATGCCCCTAAAAAATAAGGATTTTTGACTCAAAAAATGAAAGTGTTTCAAACTTGTGTAAACTGACTGTAAAATTGGTGTAATAAAGCCAAAAATCATCCAAAAGGTGTGTAACAAAATAAAAAGCGAGCTGATTATGGCTCGCTTTTGTATTTTTAGGGGTTTTGAGGTGAGTTTGAGTAATTTTTTTCGGTATTTTATGGATTTTTTGTGAAAATGGGTAGATTTATTTACATAAGATTACAAAAACATCATTTGAAACATCTATCTAAGAGTCATTATCATCTTTGATACGAGCGGCATTAACCAGTTCAATAAAGGAAGATTGTAAATTTTTATTTTTGATGACAAGTGTGGCAGTCTGTGTTATAGTTCGCACCGTGTTTTCGCTTAATGGTTTTTCTAGGGTTGTACTGCTCCTTAAGTTTTTACTCAAATGGGCAGAATCTTGGCGAATGTTTCGATGAACAATCACATTCATTTTTGAGAACTGACCAAAAGCCTTATGCTCATGCAGTGCCGACAAGCATTCTTTGTGTAAATAACGTACATGATTGGCGGCTGTTATTGTTGGTAGTGCTAGAGTGATTTTAGCATCCTGAGCATGAACTACTTTTACCTCGTTGCTAAGCTCACCTAAGACATCAGTAAGTAGGGAGTAAGACAGTTGGGTCAAATAGTTAAAGTAAGCAAGTTGCTTGCTTAGTTTTTTGGGAAGTTTGGCTCCTGCTGCTGCTTGTTTTTCACTGCGATTGGCAAGATGGTTTGGAAAATGGGTTTTGAGATACAAATCATCATTCATCAGACAACACCTATAGAAACTGACGGACATGGTGTCCAAGAGCTAAGTTTATCACGCCACCTGCTCAATTACCAATATTTATTGAGCCAAAAAGTACGTTTGGATGCGTATGGCATAAACCCAAGCTTTAACAAAACTAACCCATTTGACATGAGTCATGCCAACAAGGACGAGAGCCCACAGTAACCAGCTGTGTCGTCGTGTATGACTGATGCGAGGCAATTTCATGAAAAAACTTCTTTGGTTAATGTCGGCAATTACTTTTACGACAGTCGGTGCCAATGCAGAAAGCGGCAGAATCACAATTTCATCTGCCAGTGGTGAGCGTCAAGTTAATATCATCGCTCCTCCTATGCCCACCCAAACGTTAAGTAATGCTGAGTTAGATACTGCCATCAACGAACTCATGAGTTCATCACAAGGCGGTTCTCGTTTTACCCAAGGGTTTAGCACCAATACCCAACTTCTCTCCGATTACTCTGTAGCCAGCAACACCGCCAACACCACCATTGCTGCTCTCAACGGTTCAGCACCTGCCACTGCTGCTCGTTTGGCAGCTCGTGCCGCTCATGGCAAAAGCATAGGTCGCTGTGCCATGTATGTGCGTAAAGCACTGCAATCGGCAGGTTATAGCTTCACGCCTCAGCCATCTGCTTATCAATATGCCAATGGTACACTTGCCAGTGCAGGATTTACTCGCATTAGCAACGATAACTATGTGCCACAAATCGGTGACGTGGTTGTTTTTAACCGTACCAGCAAAAATCCGCATGGTCATATCCAAATCTATGATGGCAGCCAATGGGTGTCTGATTTCCGTCAGCCAAACTTTAGCCCTTATCGTAACCATAATGGATATAGCGTATGGCGTGATACCCGTTATCTTGATGCCACTTCAAATACCGGCACCTACCTAGCGATGAACGAACAATAATCGCTGTATGATACCTGAACAAAACACCCAAATATTTTGGGTGTTTTGTTGTTTGTGTTATGAATTGAGTTTTTGCTGATAGATGTTTCTTTATTGGCGATGTAGGTGGTCATCAAGCAAGTCGATGAATGCATCGTCAGTGAGTGTATTTAGTTTAAGCATCAGGCATTTCATTAAAAAGGATTTAGTCATCAAAGGTATCGGCACCCCAAGGCTGCCAGTAGGTTTTGTCATGAAAATCAGGCGGCTTGACATGGCTTTTTGCATAAAAAATCGGCTCACCATCATGATATAAGATAGCCACTGGGTTGATTTTGTGAATTGATAAAGCGTGATAATTGTCTAACTTAATGCCGAGATGATAGGTATGATGATTGGGAGCAAAATTACCATCAATCATGAATACCATCCCATCTGCCCATCTTGGAGGCAGACAAGACGGCGTGCGATAATTGTCAAATTCATATAAATTAAACTGCCCATCAAGCGACAAGTTCATCTCAAAATAAGCATTCTGCCCAAAATCAAAAAAGCACTCTAAGCAGTTGGCTTGCCATAGATAGTCTTGGCGAGACAGGGTATGGGTTCGTGTAACATTAAGCCAGTTACAGCATTCAATGAAATAACTTAGATACAATGTATCACCCATCACACTTGCCACGACATGCATGGTAGGAGCGTGAACCTCGGTGGGTGTTAACGAAAAAAAGTGTGGCGTGGTGGGTGTCGATTGACCCCATATGGCTTGGCGATGAAGCGTGTGAAACATAAGCTATTAGAAGCCAAAGCGAGCCAAGTTAGACAGTTTGGGATTGGCATCAGGATTGGTGCGGAGCAACAACACCATGCGTCCAATATGATGAATGACGACGCTGTCGGTAGCATCTGCTAAACTAGCAGCACACGCCTTGCGTTCTTCCCCAGAACCAGCAGGGATTTTGACCTTAATGAGTTCGTGGTCAGTTAGGGCGCGAGAGGTCTCTTCGATAAGAGCAGGCGTTAAGCCATTGCCCCCAACGATGACAATCGGGCTTAGATGATGTCCAATGCCACGCAACTCTTTTAGCGTATCGTTAGATGGGTTTTGGAAATTAGGTTTTGCCATGACGCGTCTCAAAAATACATTTTAAATAAAAAATTAAGTTCATTATAACAAAAATATACCAAACTTTCTTATAAAAATGTTACACTAAGCAGTTATTTTAATATTCATCAATATTCTGGCAATGGCAACTCGAATCACCAACAAAAAATTCTCCAAATCATCAAAAGCATGGATGAAAGAACATATCGATGATTATTATGTTCAACAAGCCCAAAAAGATGGCTATCGTGCCAGAGCCGCCTATAAACTCTTGGAAATTAACGAAAAAACCGGGCTTATCAAAAAAGGAATGACCGTGGTGGACTTAGGTTCTGCCCCTGGTAGTTGGTCTCAGGTGGCGGGCAAGCTGGTGGGTGATGAAGGTATTTTAATCGCTTCAGACATCTTGCCGATGGACACGCTCGAAAATGTGACCTTTATCCAAGGTGATTTTAGAGAGCAGGAAATTTTTGATAAAATCATGAATGAAGTGGGTGGGCGACGTGTGGATGTAGTGTTGTCTGATATGGCACCCAACACATCAGGCATGTCAGCGGTAGATATGCCACGCATGATGTATTTGTGTGAATTGGCGGTGGACTTTGCTTTAAAAGTTCTGCCTGAGGGCGGAGCGTTAATCATGAAAGTGTTTCAAGGCGAAGGCTCGCAGGAACTTCGGGCTGATATGCAAAAAAAATTTAATAAAATTAAAAGCATCAAACCAAAAGCAAGTCGCCCTCGCTCCAAAGAAATGTTTTGGGTGGCGATAAAATAGTTCGGCATGACTCACGCTGTTGATGAGTGAGTGGGCTTGCTCATGTTGTTTAAAATAATGAGATGGGCTTGATTTATTAGTATGAAACCCTATAAAAACCAGTATATTTTTGTGTGAACATTTGCTTAATCTGCACAGTTTACTTTAATTTTAACAATCGTTTTAAAAACAGTTGTCTCAAACGCCAAAACAGGAAACATTTGTGAACGATATGGCAAAAAACATTTTATTATGGCTTGTGATTATCACCGTGGTGGTCATGGTGTTTAGCAACCTAGACCGAGGTTCTGGTAAGGCCGATGAAATCAAATATTCGGCCTTTGTGACTGCGGTGACTGAGGGTCAAATTCAAAAAATTGAGATTGACGGCGAGGAAATCACAGGTACAAAAGTCAATGGCTCATTGTTTGAAAACATTCGCCCTGCCTTAAATGACAATGAGCTGGTTCTTTTGTTGCGTAAGCATAACGTGGAAGTGGAGGGGGCAGCACCTGAACGTCAAGGGATAGGCACACAGCTGCTCATCGCTGCTTTTCCGATCTTGCTTATCATCGGACTGTTTTGGCTATTCATGCGTGGCATGGGCGGCGGTGCAGGTGGTGGTGTTGGCGGTCGTAACCCCATGAGCTTTGGCAAATCCAAAGCAAAAATGCTCTCAGAAGACCAAATCAAAGTCACTTTTGCTGATGTTGCAGGCTGTGAGGAGTCAAAGCAGGAGGTGGTTGAGATTGTTGATTTCTTAAAAGACCCTGAAAAATTTACCAAGCTTGGGGCAACCATTCCTCGGGGTGTGCTCATGGTGGGTCCACCAGGCACAGGTAAGACGCTCCTTGCCAAAGCCATTGCAGGCGAGGCCAAAGTGCCGTTTTTTAGCATATCAGGTTCAGATTTTGTAGAGATGTTCGTGGGTGTGGGTGCCAGTCGTGTGCGTGATATGTTTGAACAGGCCAAAAAGAATGCTCCTTGCATCATCTTTATTGATGAAATTGATGCAGTTGGCCGTCATCGTGGCTCAGGCATGGGGGGCGGTCATGATGAGCGTGAGCAGACGCTTAACCAACTTCTTGTTGAGATGGATGGTTTTGAGGGTAACGATGGAGTGATTGTCATTGCGGCTACCAACCGTGTGGATGTACTGGATAAAGCACTACTTCGCCCTGGTCGTTTTGACCGTCAAGTATCAGTGGGCTTGCCCGACATCAAGGGTCGTGAGCAAATCTTAAATGTCCACCTGAAGAAATTACCCCAAACCATTGGCGTAGATGTCAATGCCTTGGCTCGTGGCACGCCTGGTTTTAGTGGTGCACAGCTTGCCAACCTTGTCAATGAAGCCGCCTTGTTTGCTGCTCGTCGCAATAAGCATAGCGTGGACATGAATGACTTTGAAGATGCTAAAGATAAGCTCTATATGGGTCCTGAACGCAAATCTATGGTCTTGCGTGAAGAAGAGCGTCGAGCCACCGCTTATCATGAAGCAGGTCATGCCTTGGTCGCCCAACTTTTACCCAACACTGACCCTGTTCATAAGGTAACCATCATGCCTCGTGGTTGGGCTCTTGGTGTTACGTGGCAGTTGCCCGAACAGGATGCCGTCAGCAGTTATAGCGATAAAATGTTGAACGATATCTCCATTTTATTTGGAGGGCGGATTGCTGAAGAAATTTTTATCAATCGTAAATCTACAGGTGCGTCCAATGATTTTGAACGTGCTACTAAGTTGGCTCGCGCCATGGTCACCAAGTATGGCATGAGTGATAGACTGGGAGTGATGGTTTATGAAGATGAAGAGCATGGTGGTTATTTTGGTGGGTCAAGTCGCACCATCAGTGAAGCGACTCAGCAAAAAGTAGATGAAGAGGTTCGTCGCATCCTAGAACAGCAGTATGATGTGGCATATCAACTCATTAATGACAATCATGACAAAATGCACGCCATGGTTGATGCCTTAATGAAGTGGGAAACCATTGACCGTGAGCAATTCTTGCAAATCATGAATGGCGAAACCCCAAGAGAGCCCAAAGAATATCAGCATGAAGTGCCAACCGTGAATCTGGTCAAAGACAAACATCCAACCATAGAGGATGAGTTACCACCGCCTTTGCCTACAGCATAAAATCAAAAACAGCATTTTATTAAATGCTGTTTTTTATGGCATATCATTTTTTGGGTGTTTTACCAACGCCATCAGCGACATGATGGGATTAAGAGTTCGGGGCGGTACTCAAAATGTGGACTGTCATAGCTTGCCCATTTGCCACCCCAAATAAAACCATGTTTTTCAAAGATTTTTACCACTTCATGCAATTTAGGGTCGCTCAGCAGAGCTTTGGGGTAGGGGAAGATTTTATCTTCGCTAGAGCAACCATCCCATCGCCAGTATTTGTGTAGCGGCTTGGGCAGATGGAAATCCACTGCCACACCAAAACTGTGACTACTTAGACGATTTGTGCCTGCAATGACTCGCCAATTTAAGGTGCCAAGCGATTTATTGACATAAGCCATGAGTTCTTTGTACTCGGCAATCTCATCACCGACTTTTTGGAGTTGGGTAGCAGCGTGATTGCGTTTGTTAAATTGCAGGGTTGTCCCCGAGGGCTTCCATGTGATGGTGGTCATGTTGACTTTGACTTGTGCTTGAGTGCTGCCATAAAGTGTTTTAAAAAAAGCATCATTTCTTAGGCGACCTGCATCCTCGTACTGCTTTGGCGGATAAAACGTCAGCGGATAGGTCTGTGAGAGTTGGTCGGTGATGCTGGCATTTTTTAGGCGTTCAACAAAAGGAGCGTTAGAGATGCTGCCCAGGGTTAGAATACTACCATTGTGAAAAGTTACTTGACCATTTGATACAGAGGTGATGTCAGGATAGGCATGAGTTAGGCATTTGGCGACATCAATGGTTAATTCTAAATTGGCAAATGTCTGTGTACTAAGGGTGGCTAAAGCAATGACAATCAAAGGTTTCATAAAAAATCCTAAAATTAAGTTATGCCAAGATGCGATAAAATAACCAAGATAATTCTATCACAATTTAAAAATGACTTTTAAAAGATCGCGGCATTTGTGTCAGATGGAAATTTATCACATACAAACATTCGTTCACCAAAAAGACTTGCAATTTTTATCAAAGTCTTATAGGATAGCCGTTTTAAAATACACAAGATGGTAGCATGACTCATTTTTTCAAAACCCAGTTTAATCGCACCAAAAAAATCATTGGCATGGGCAACACCTTAATGGGAGGATTTGTCACTGCCAGACGCATCGGAGCCTTCAAAGAAACACCTAGGGATATTCTACCTAAATACATCCAAGCCTTTTGTCGAAAAATGGTGAACTCTTTTGGTGTTGAAGTTGTTCAAGTACAGAGTGTGCCTCAGACGCATGGGCTTTGGGTGTCTAATCACGTCTCTTGGCTTGACATCCCCGTGGTAGGCTCTGTTGCCCCTGTATTCTTTTTGTCAAAAGCAGAGATTGGCGAATGGTTTATTTTTGGTAAACTTGCTAAGGCTGGTGGAACGCTGTTTATTAAGCGTGGTTCAGGCGATACCGATGGTGTGACACATCAGATTGCGGATTTTTTGCGTAGCGGTTCATCGGTGGTGTTTTTCCCAGAGGCGACCACCACAGACGGTAAGCAAATTAAGAAAATTCATGGTAAGCTGCTTCAGGCGAGTATGGATACAGGGCTTCCCATTTGTCCTGTGGTGATTGCGTATGTCAATGAAGACGGTACATTGTCAGATGATTGTGCTTATTATGGCAAACGTACGATGGCGGATAGCCTAAGACGTGTGGCGGATAGTTCAGGTGTAACGGCATATGTGTTACCTCTTGAACCCATTTTACCTCAGAATAAAACTCGAAGTGAACTGACAGAAAGTCTGCAAAAAGCAATGGAGGATGGCTTGGCTAAGTTGCACAAGCAAGTACTCAGAGGTTGATTTGGCTTATTTGCCTGTTATTTTGATGTACTTATCAATCGCTTGGGTTGTCACAAGGAGGTGGTTTTGGGGTAAGTCTGTCAGTGATGATAAAATGAGCACTGTTATTTAGAATTATTTATGAAGTTTATTTGATGATGTATGTGAGGTTTTCTAAGCTGTGGTTTTTTGGTTTAAACAAATCTTAGCTCACTCTCGCCTTTGGGTGTTACCTTAAAAATTTGCACTTTAAACATCACATCCTGCCCTGCCAGCGGGTGATTAAAATCCACTTTTACCTCATCATCGGTGACTTCACAAATCACGCCCGCTAAAGTATTTTGACCTTTATCGGCAAATTCCATCATCATGCCAACCACAGGATTGGGCTCAGATAAGCTAAACTTAGCTCGTGGGAAAGTCTGAACGTTCTCATGATTCCACTCGCCAAATGCCTGTTCTGGGGGTAGGTGTGCAGTGCGGATATCACCTGCTTTTAGATTCATGAGCACCTGTTCAAAGCCAGCCAATAAGCTCTCATCACCCATCGTAAGTGTCACGGGCTTATCACGCCCAAAAGTTGAGTCGATCACAACATCATTAGGCAAGCTGACCTCAAAATGGAGCTCAACAGTGCTGCCGTCAGTGATGCGAATCTCTTCATTAGGTAGGATATTCATGAATGTGACCTTGATGATGGTATTTTGCTTATTTTAGCATAAAACAGATTGGGGGTTTTAAAAGTTTTTGGCATAAGTTGCAAAGATTGTGTATTTACTTGATTTGCTTGGGTGAAATTGATATAAGCGCAAAAATAAAAAAACAAAAAGTGGTATAGATGCCACTTTTTGTTTTTTGAAGAAGTGCTTTTAACGTGAATAAGAAATCCTTTATGAAAGTCTATTCCTATTAAGGTATTTTGTGAAGGTGGGAGTCAAGAAAACCACCACAACCACATGACTTTAACGGATTATTTGACTTCTGATGACAAGGTGATTGCCACGTTACCTTCCACCGCTTTTGAATAAGGGCAAACGTGATGTGTTTTCTCTACCAGACGCTGCAAGGTATCTTGATCGATGTCAGTATTTGTGGCGACGACATGAATGCTACCTGTCAAAAAGAAGTTGTCATCGCCTTCTTTATTAAGATTGATGGTTACTTGCACTTCACTATCAAAACTTAGATTTTCTGCCTTTTTCACAAGCCCTAAGGCACCATCAAAGCAGGCAGCATAGCCAATGGCGAACAGCTGTTCTGGATTGACCCCTTCTTTGCCTGAACTTGGAGAGGTTAGATTAAAGACTTGGTTGGAGTCAGAGAGTTTGCCCGTACCATTTCTGGCACCGATGACGCTGGAGGTGGTGGTATAAATCTGAGCCATGGGAATGTCCTTTTGTGGATAATTAATATAAAGAGGGTATCATGTTAATGGCAGTTAAGACCACCAAAAACTGACTTTATCATAACACCAAAATCCACCGCGCTTTGTCATTTTTACTTGGCAAAATACACAGATTTTGTGAAAATGCGTGACACAATTGTGTCTTTGCTGGCGGACTAACTACTCACCATAGATTTTTAAGTTTTGGGCAAATGAACAGCCCTTTTGGCGTGCAGCAATGACCATCGCATCATGTTCGCCATAGAGTCTGGCAAGAGTATTGGTTTTGGCTTGTCTGGCACCACTGCCCAGCCCTGCACCGACGCTAATAGAGGGGTAAATACCTCCACGACCGCCAGCAATACCAATACCAATGCCTGTGGCGGACAGTCCAGTATTTTGTTTTTCGGTGGCTTCAGCGGCCTTACTGATGCGAGCGACCTCATTTTGAAGCATGCCACAATCATAACCTTGATAGTTGGTGGGATTGACGTATTGCGGGGCGATTTTGGTGGTGGCACAGCCTGTTAGAGTGGTGATGAGCATAAGAGGGAGCAGTAATTTTTTCATAAAAATACCTGTTTGATGATGTTAAAATCAGTGTTTGTTTTGACCTGCACAGTTAGGGCTTTCAGGGGCAGAGGAGGATTCTTGCCACTCGTTAGGCGTGTAGGCGTGAATGGCAAGAGCGTGCACTGTGCCACCTTGACTTGTTAAGTGAGGCGATATCAGCCCATAAATGAGTTGATGGCGACCAGCTAGGCGTTTGTCGTTAAATTCATCGCTGACGATGATGAGCTTAAAGTGGCTCTCTTTACCCTCAAAATAACCTGCGTGCATATGGCTTTCGTTGTCTAAAGTCATGTAGCTGGGGTTTAGGGTGGATAAGAGATCTATTAGGGCAGCTTGGGTATTCATGGGTGATGAGTTTGAATTAAGGAGTTAATGAGGGTTATAATACCACATTCTCATCAAAAAGAGCATCATTTGGAGCGGTCATGAACAACCATTCATCAAAAGATAAGGTAATCCCAGCAGAGGTGGCAACAGACAAGACTGTCAACACATCTAAAGTCCCACAGGTAAAGAGCAGACCGTCACCGCCTGAGCCACCAGAAGAATATGAGTGCTGTAATAGCGGCTGTGAGGAGCTTTGTGTGTTTGAAATTTATAAAGTGCAAAAAGCAGAATATGAAGCGGTATGGGGTAATCAATCGTCATCACAATAATGCATGATAGAGTAAACATAAAAGCAGAGTCTATTAGGATTCTGCTTTTATGTTTTTGTTTGGACGTAAGTGCACAAAAAGGTCTTGACTGAGTGTTTGTCATAAAATTGTCATCAAGCATTCACTCGACTGTCATATAAACACGGCAAAATACACACAGCGACCACCAGTTGAATTCACACATTCATGGGGTCGTACCCATTCTTCTTGTATCGGAGTTCTTATGTCAGTTGTCCATTCATCTTTTGCTCATAAATTGCTTGCCCTAAGTATTGTTGGTGCTTTTGCTTTGGCAGGTTGTAGCCAAAACACGCCAAAAGAAGGCACACCCATCGGTGCAGATGGCAAGCCTGCAGAGACCACATCTGCTGCTCAAGGAACTGCTCCAACTCAGGGTCAAGCTGCTACGACTAGTACGGGTGAATTTGCCAATCTTAAAATCACAGGAGCGGGTGCTTCATTCCCTCAGCCCATCTATGCCAAATGGTCGGCTGACTTTAATGCTGCTACAGGCGGACAAGTAAACTATCAATCCATCGGCTCATCAGGTGGTATCAAACAAATCAAAGAAAAAACAGTGGACTTTGGTGCCTCTGATGCTCCTTTGAGTGTTGAAGAATTAAATGCTGACGGACTGATTCAGTTTCCAACCGTAATTGGCGGTGTCGTTCCTGTCATCAATGTGGATGGTGTGGCAGCAGGTCAATTAAAGCTTGATGGTGAAACATTAGCCAGAATTTATTTGGGCAAAATTACCAAATGGAACGATCCGGCCATCGTCGCCCTAAATGAAGGCATTACTTTACCAGATGCTAACATCACCACTGTTTTCCGCTCAGATGGTTCAGGCACAACCTTTAACTTTACCGATTATCTCACCAAGGTCTCACCAGAGTGGGCAAGTGAGGTGGGTACAGAAAAAGCGGTGAAATGGCCAACATCTGCCACAGGTATGGGTGGTAAAGGTAACGATGGTGTGGCGAGCTATGTTGGGCGTGTCAAAAACTCTATCGGTTATGTCGAGTATGCCTTTGCCAAACAGAACAACATGGCACATGTATCCTTAAAGAATGCTAAGGGCGAGTTTGTACAGCCATCAGCTGAGAGCTTTGCGGCGGCAGGAGATATTGACTGGTCACAAGAGGCAGGTTTTAATAAAGTCTTGACCAACTCAGACACAGCAGGCGCATGGCCGATTGCAGCAGCGACTTTTATTATCGTTCATAAAAACCCCCAAAATCCCGAGCAAGTCAAGGGTGTATTAGAATTCTTCAATTGGGCTTATGCCAATGGCGATGACAGTGCCAAGACCTTGGATTATGTGCCATTTAGCGATACAGCAGTCGGCTTATTTAAGGCCAGTTGGACAGACATCAAAGGGGCGGATGGTCAGCCACTTTTTAATCAATAATCCATGGCAGATAGGGGTAACAACAACTCTTATCTGCATTTTTTTGATGGTTATTTAACACTTAAAAAGGTCAATCATGACAAGCGAGTATTCCAACATGAATACCATGACAAATCAAAACACCCTAAAAAACCAACTAAACAAGCAGCAAAAGCTAGATGCTGTCTTTGTGCTTGCCACCAAGCTCTTCGCCTTACTTGTGCTACTGTCTTTAGGAGGCATCTTGGTGTCGTTGGTGTTGGGCGCCATTCCAAGCATGAAAGAGTTTGGTTTGGGATTTTATACAAGCAGCAACTGGGACCCTGTCATGGGCGAGTATGGGGCATTGGCACCGATTTATGGAACACTGGTGACTTCCTTCATCGCCATCTTGATCGCGGTGCCTGTCAGTTTTGGCATCGCTGTGTTTTTGACAGAGCTTTGCCCTAAGATGCTCAAAAAGCCGTTGGGCATCGCCATTGAACTGCTAGCAGGTGTACCATCCATCATCTATGGTATGTGGGGTTTGTTCGTGTTCGCTCCTTGGTTTGGCGATAAAGTTCAACCGTGGCTCATCACACATCTGGGAGATTTACCCGTCATTGGCACGCTCTTTGCAGGGTCGCCCATGGGCATCGGGCTGTTCACAGCCAGTTTGGTGCTTGCCATCATGATTATCCCTTTCATTGCCGCTACCATGCGAGATGTATTCTCTGTGGTGCCTGATTTGCTCAAAGAGTCTGCCTATGGCGTGGGAGCAACCACATGGGAGGTGATGACAAAAATCGTTCTGCCCTACACCAAAGCAGGTGTTGTGGGTGGTGTCATCTTAGGCTTGGGTCGTGCCTTGGGTGAGACGATGGCGGTCACATTCTTGATTGGTAACACCTTTAACATCACGCCCAGCATGTTCGCCTCAGGGGTATCCATCACCTCCGCCCTTGCCAACGAATTTGCCGAAGCATCAAGTGAGCTGCACTTATCATCACTGCTACACTTGGGCTTAATCTTGTTTGTCATCACGTTCATCGTTTTGTCTATCTCAAAAATCATGTTGATGAAAATTGACAAAAAAGCAGGCAAATAAAAAACCAACCTTGAAGCGTCATTCATTAGAAATAAAAAGCTAAAGCATGAAGAGGGTTCTTATGAGCACGACAGCAGATGTTACCAAATCCACCCCAACACCAAAAAACCCCATACCAAAATTTCATGAGCGTATGAATCGCTCACTCTATCAAAAACGTAAATTTAAAAATGCCCTTGGTATTGGTTTTACCATGTCAGCGATGATTTTTGGTCTGTTTTGGTTGCTGTGGATTTTAATCACGCTCTTTGGGCGTGGGGCGATAGGTTTTATGGAGTTGCCTATTTTTACTGCCAATACTCCACCACCTGCCACTGTGGGTGGTCTTAAAAATGCCATCGTCGGCTCGGCGATGCTTGCCTTTTCTGGATTGTTCATTGGGACACCCATTGGTTTGATGGCAGGGATTTATTTGGCAGAATTTGCTGATAATGATGGTAAATTTGGTCGTACCCTTGGCGAAGTGACCCGCTTTTTAAATGATATTTTGCTCTCAGCACCGAGTATTGTCATCGGTCTTTTTGTCTATGCTTTGATGGTCTCAGGAGGTCGGGGTTTTTCAGGTTGGGCAGGGGCGGTAGCTTTGGCACTCATTGTCATTCCTGTGGTTGTTCGCACCACCGAAAACATGCTTGTCCTTGTGCCAAACGCTTTGCGAGAATCTGCCTATGCCCTTGGCACGCCTAAGTATAAACTGGTGGGTTATGTTACTTTAAAATCTGCCAAGGCGGGGGTCATCACGGGCATTCTGCTTGCCTTTGCTCGCATCACAGGTGAGACTGCACCTCTGTTATTTACCGCCCTAAATAACTTGTATTTTAGCATGGACATGAGCCAAACCATCGCCAACTTGCCAAATACCATTTATCAGTTCTCAATGAATCCTGATGTGACATGGAATAAACTGGCATGGTCAGCAGCACTACTGATTACACTGGCTGTCTTGTCTCTTAACATTTTAGCACGCTTCATTGGCGGTAAAGAATACAAATGATGGCACCCTGCCACATAAATCAATTTAAAATAGGAATAAGTTATGTCAGCACTTTTAGAAAAATCAGCCCCCCAAATTCATTCAGAATTTAAAAACACTCAGGGGAATTTTATGAACATGAGTACTGCACTGAGCGATAAGCCAACAAGTCAAAGCAAAGAAGCGATTTGTGCCAAAATGTCAGTACGAGATTTGAACTTTTATTATGGTGATTTTAAAGCATTAAAAAACATCAATCTGGATATTGCCGACAAAAAAGTCACGGCATTCATCGGACCATCAGGCTGCGGCAAATCTACTTTGCTCCGTACGTTTAATAGAATGTACGACTTGTATCAAGGCATGAGAGCCGAAGGTCAAATCATCTTAGATGGCGAGAATATTTTAGACAAATCGGTGGATGTGAACCTACTACGAGCTAGAGTGGGCATGGTATTTCAAAAACCCACGCCATTTCCGATGTCCATTTATGACAACGTCGCTTTTGGGGTTAAACTCTATGAAAAACTATCCAAGTCAGACATGGACGATAGGGTAGAATGGGCATTAAAAAAATCTGCCCTATGGAATGAAGTCAAAGATAAGCTAAAAGCATCTGGATTGTCTCTATCGGGTGGGCAGCAGCAACGTTTGTGCATCGCTCGTGCGGTGGCAACTCGCCCTGAGGTGTTGCTGTTAGATGAGCCTACCTCAGCACTTGATCCCATCAGCACAGGGGCGATTGAGGATTTGATTGATGACCTAAAAGAGGACTATACGATTGCCATCGTAACGCACAATATGCAACAAGCAGCACGCTGCTCTGACTATACGGTGTATATGTATTTGGGTGATATGATTGAAATGGGTGAAACCAAAGAAATCTTTACCAACCCCAAACAAAAAGCCACTGAAGATTATATCACAGGAAGATATGGTTGATGATAATCTTGAATTTATTGTGGATTGATTAAGTTAAATGTGGCTAATATTATAAATTATCTGGAAAATCATCATGGATAAGCACACTTCAAAATCTTACGACCATGAATTACAGTCTGTCAAAGATTTGTTATTAACCATGGGCAACATGGCAATCTCAAACATTGGCAAAGCCATGACTGCCCTAAACGATGGCAATAAAGAGCTGGCAATGGAGGTCATTGAATCAGACAGAACCATTAATGAGCATGAGCGAGAGCTTGATGATAAAGTTGTTAAACTCGTTGCCATGCGTCAGCCAACAGCGGTGGATTTACGCTATATCATGAGCATGAGCAAAGCGGTCATTGACCTAGAGCGTATTGGTGATGAAGCGGTCAAGATAGCTCGCATCGCCATGTATGACACCCAAATCCATGCCGATGTTCACACGCTTGCCGAGAATGTACGCATGATGACCTTAGATGCCCTAGAGTCTTTTAATAGCCGTGACAGCCGTTTCGCCTTCGATGTTATGCAGATGGATGAACTCGTAGACAGAGAGTATGGCGAACTGCTTGCAGCACTCCAGGCCGATGAGGAGGTAAAACCTGCTGAAGTCATGCATACGCTGTGGGTACTTCGTGCCTTAGAGAGGGTGGGTGACCATGCACGTAACGTAGCAGAGCTGGTCATCTATACCAGCAGTGGCACGGATGTCCGCCATACAGCGATGGATGACGTGCGAGGTGTGGTTGATGAATAGTGTTACAAATATTTGTCCATTTTTTTGTTGTTTTGTGGTATTGTTTATTTTATGAAATATCTGCATGAACTGCTTATTGTAAGGATGTTTTATGCCAACCATTTTAATTGTTGAAGATGAACCCGCCATTAATGAGCTCATTGCCACCACGCTTGAGATGGCGGACTTTGAGACGGTGTCGGCTTATGATGTGAAAAGTGCTCATCGTTTGATTGTGGACAATCGCCCCGATTTGATGATTTTGGATTGGATGTTACCACAAGGCACCTCAGGGGTGGACTTTTGTCGATTGCTCAAAAAAGACAGTAGTACCGATGACATTCCCATCATCATGCTCACCGCCAAAGGTGAGGAGGATAATAAAGTGTTTGGTTTAGATGCAGGGGCGGACGATTATATGACCAAGCCATTTAGCACCAAAGAGCTGGTCAGTCGTGTCAAGGCGGTATTGCGTCGCAGTATGCCCGTTGATAAAGTGCTTAGTGTTGGTGAGTTGTGCCTTGATGATAAGAGTCAACGTGTTTCGGTGGCAGATGTCCCTGTGGCGGTCAGCAGTACCGAATATAAGCTTTTAAAATTTTTTATGACACATCCAGAACGTGTGTATAGTCGCAGCCAAATATTAGATCATGTATGGGGTGGTAACGTTTATATTGATGAGCGTACCATTGATGTGCATATTCGCCGCCTGCGTAAAATCCTCGCCCCTCATGGCGTAGATGGATTGATTCAGACGGTACGTGGGACGGGTTATCGGTTTTCTAGCCGGTAGTCCCATTATTTCATAAACTTCTTAAAAAAGGCAGATTATTAAAGCGTGAGTATGGCGATGTTTGATGATAACCCCGATGTGATGATGAAGTCGCAATCAACCAGCCATGCTGATGAACGCTTGATGTCAGTTACTCCATCAACTCACGCCTTGGTTGATACTCATGCACATCTATTGGACGACTTTTACCAAATATTACAGTCCTCCGATGACATGATGATAATCTTGGATGAAAATGAAAATATCCTTTGGCATAACCCCTCGGCACACTTTATTTTAACAGCCTATGGCGATAAACCAATCATTCATGCCAAGATTTCATCACTGATTTTAAATGAGGAATTTTTGGATAAATTTCGTGATGCATTTCAAGTCATCACAACGGCAAATCAATCTCAGGGTTCTGCCAAGCAGATGTTTAAATTCTCTGGGCAAGTTTATCGTGGTGAAATTTATCAAGTTACGCTAACGGCACTGAGTCATACCCAGTCTAATGACTCTGCATCAAACCACTCATTACCCAATCATGCCCAATCAAAACAGACCAACCATCACATCCTACTAAAAATCAGTAACCACACCTACATCCATCATTTAGAGCAAATGCGAACCGACTTTGTGGGTAATGTGTCTCATGAGATGCGTACACCTTTAACGGTGCTTATGGGTTATATTGAAACATTCTCAAACGCTCCAAATTTAGAACCTAAATGGCAACGTGGTCTTACACTCATGAACGAGCAAGCTCGCCGCATGAATAATTTGGTCAATGACTTGCTCATGCTTTCTCGGTTAGAGCATGATGATAAAGAGCAGCTGGTGGAGGTGGACATGCCAAGATTACTCATGCAAGTGTTTGATGACGCACGTGCTAGCAATAAAGATTTTGGACATTTGTTGGACATACATCTAGACACCGAACATCATGTACTTGGACTGGAGCAATATCTGTATAGTGCCATTTTCAACCTTGTCATTAATGCCATGAAATACACCCCAAGTGACAGTAGTGAAACAGGGCGGCAGGGTGAGATTGAGATTCTTTGGGAGGAGACGGCAGATGGGGGATTGCTTAGTATTACTGATAACGGAATCGGCATTGAGGAGGCACATTTGGCAAGACTGACTGAGCGTTTTTATCGCGTGGACAGTGGTCGTTCTCGTGCGACGGGAGGAACGGGGTTAGGGCTTGCCATCGTCAAGCACGTACTGCATAAACATGGAGCAATCCTACATGTAGAATCGGTGTTAGGGCAGGGCTCCACCTTTAAAATTTTGTTTCCCAAAGACCGATTGATTTGATGAATAACACTTGCCCATTAATCGCCAACATAAAGGACAGTTATGCCAAACAGCGTCATTGATGATGAACTATTGTGTGCCATTGATTTGGGGTCAAACAGCTTCCACATGGCAATCGCTTATGCTAAACATGATGAGCTTAGAAAGATTGCTTCTATGTCAGAAAAAGTCCAACTAGGAGCGGGGCTTGATGAGCGAGGTTATCTAAATCATGATGCCCAAGAGCGAGGGCTGGCGTGCTTATCTCGGTTCATGGGACGTCTTGATAATGTGGCGACAGACCGTCTGCGTGTGGTAGCAACCAATACCTTAAGACAGGCAACTAACAGTGATGAGTTCATCACTAAGGCAAATCAGATTTTGCCTTGTCCCATCGAGGTCATCTCAGGTCGTGAGGAGGCTCGTCTTATCTATTTGGGTGTGGCAAACACCAACCCCAGTGATGAGTTACGCTTTGTCATTGACATCGGTGGTGGTTCAACAGAGCTCATCATCGGGCAGGGAGTTCGCTCTATTTTGACCGAATCAGCACAGATGGGAGCGGTCAGTTTCACTCAAAAATTCTTTAAAGACGGCATGATGAGCCATGAGAAGTTTCATCATGCCATGCTCTTTGCCAAAAAAGAGATTGCTCAGCACATCAAACGCTATCAGAAGCTAGGATATGAGAAAGTAACAGGCTCATCAGGAACGATCAAGGCAGTACTTGGTGCATTAATGGGACTTGGATTGGTGTCGCATGAAATCATTACCAAAGAGGCGGTGCTGGCGCTAAAGGAGCATCTGATTGAGGTAAAAGATGTTCAATATATTGAGTTACAAGGCGTAAAAGCACACCGAAAGGCGATTTTTCCTGCGGGCGTGGCGATACTTTTGGCGGTCATGGAATCCTTTAATGTCAAGGCAATGACGTACTCTGATGGTGCACTTCGTGAGGGCGTGATGTATGATATGCTATCACGGTTTGATAGTAATGATGCTCGTGATGGTGGGGTGATAAAACTCGCTGAGAAATTCAATGTGGACAAAAAACAAGCTAAGCGGGTAGCTAAGACTGCACGCCTACTCTTTGATGTTGCCCAAGAGGTGTTGGAATTTAACCAAAACGACCACGACCTATTAAGACGTGCCGCACTTCTACATGAGATTGGCATGAGCATCGGTCATAGCAGTTACCATCGCCATAGTGCCTATATTCTGGAGTTTGGTGAGATAGCGGGTTTTTCACAAATGGAGCAGACGCGACTGGCTGGGATGGTACGTCATCATCGCCGTAAGATAACTTACGAGGATTATCAGGCTTTGGCGAGCATCAGCACCGATAGAATGACCAAGTTAGCACTTTTATTAAGATTGGCGGTGGCGATTAACCATACTCGCACCGATTTCCAAAAATCTGACATTAAATTTACTCTACATGGTCCTGCACATTGGGTGCTGAGTATGGAAAAAGAGAAGTTATTTACAGGGCTGGTAGATGAGATTGATAACTTTTTGGCGTGGGGTGTGACCTTAGAGGTGATAAGCAATTGATTTATTTTGTAAATTCCTAATATGCCAAATTTTTTTGAGATTTTTTTCAAATTTTTGCAAAAAACCCTTGACGTCTGATAAAAATCCTATATAATACGCACCCATAACAGCCGATGTTGATAAGCGGGAATAGCTCAGTTGGTAGAGCACAACCTTGCCAAGGTTGGGGTCGCGAGTTCGAATCTCGTTTCCCGCTCCAAATTTTAAAAAGTCCAAATCGTATGGTTTGGGCTTTTTTGTTGTTTGAAATCAGGCATTTGGGCTAAAACACTGGGTGGAGTTTGTTAATTTTTACGACCAAGCGACATCGATACTGCCTACAATATTGTTAGTAAAAGTATTGTACTTACAGATTTGACCAACCAAACACCTTATTTTTAATGCTTTGACGCCAGTGACATGCCTTGGATGGCTTTTTGTGTCAATCAATCCCTGTCAATATTAAAAAAGAACATATAAATCAAATTTATTAAATGCCAATCTTATCGTGCCATCAAGCTTAGTACCAAAAGATGCGTCAAGTCTTGCCAAACGCTTTTTTGTAAAAACCTAAAAAATACTTATTTTTCATGAAGTTATCGCCTTGTGGTTTGGTAATTGTGGTTTTTGATGTATCAATTTATTTAAACCATGAGTCAAGTGGTAGAATTTAATTGCCCAGCCCCTTAGTTTCTCATAAATCAAAGGTCATTGAATTCAATAACTTGCAACTTGTCATAAGTTCAGTTTATGATAGGGTTTTTAGGTTGATGTATATTTGCTCTTGTATTTACAAAGTTAAAATTAAAAAATGTGAGCCCTATGACAGTGTTGTAATCTCTAAAAAGTTTTTGGCATCACCAGTTTACTACCATTTACCGAAGTAAAGCTCTGGACTGGACGCATAAAGTTCATAAAGCCTTTATAGTTTGATTAAAAATCGGTTAATCCTGGGCAAGATTTTTTAAAAACCTTCTCAAAATCAGCATAATTTTATACTAAAGAGTGGTTTAAATTACCGCAAGTTGTGTTATAATTATTGGGATATGGCAAATTTTTTTGAATGTTGTCATAAATCTGTCTGTGAAATTAAGACAATCTGAACGAAAGTTTCCATACCTACATATATAGGTTTCATAAAAGAGGATACTCCCATGGCCAAAGCCAAATTCGAACGTAATAAACCACACGTTAACGTGGGCACCATCGGTCACGTTGACCATGGTAAAACTACCCTAACCGCTGCCATTGCTACCGTTGCTGCTAAGCATCACGGTGGTGAAGCTAAAGACTATGCTGCCATTGACTCAGCTCCTGAGGAAAAAGCACGTGGTATTACCATTAATACCTCTCACATTGAGTACGACACTGCCAATCGTCACTATGCACACGTTGACTGCCCCGGTCACGCTGACTATGTTAAAAACATGATTACAGGTGCTGCACAGATGGACGGTGCTATCTTGGTTGTTGCAGCCACTGATGGTCCTATGCCACAAACTCGTGAGCACATCCTGCTATCTCGCCAAGTAGGTGTACCTTACATCATGGTATTCATGAACAAGTGCGACCTAGTAGACGATGAAGAACTACTAGAGCTTGTTGAAATGGAAGTGCGTGAGCTACTATCTAACTATGACTTCCCAGCTGATGACACCCCCATCATCAAAGGTTCTGCCCTATTGGGTCTAAATGGTGATGCAGGTCAATATGGCGAACAAGCCATCCTAGAACTGCTAGACACCCTAGACAGCTACATCCCAGAGCCTGAGCGTGACATCGATCGTCCATTCCTAATGCCAATCGAAGACGTATTCTCAATCTCTGGTCGTGGTACCGTAGTGACTGGTCGTGTTGAATCAGGCATCATCAAAGTAGGTGATGAAGTTGAAATCGTGGGTATTAAAGACACCGCTAAAACTACCTGTACTGGTGTTGAGATGTTCCGTAAACTACTAGACGAAGGTCGTGCGGGCGAGAACTGTGGTGTACTACTACGTGGTACGAAGCGTGAAGAAGTTCAACGCGGTCAAGTACTTGCCAAACCAGGTTCAATCACGCCTCACACCAAGTTTGATGCAGAAGTATATGTACTGTCAAAAGAAGAAGGTGGTCGTCATACTCCATTCCTAAATGGCTATCGCCCACAATTTTATTTCCGTACTACTGACGTAACAGGTGCCATCACCCTACAAGAAGGTACTGAAATGGTTATGCCTGGTGATAACGTTGAGATGAGTGTTGAGCTTATTCACCCCATCGCCATGGACAAAGGTCTACGTTTCGCCATCCGTGAAGGTGGTCGTACCGTAGGTGCTGGTGTTGTTGCTAATGTTAAGAGCTAATTAACAAACAACCCAAACTTAGCACTAAGATTGACAAACCCCTGCCAGAGATGGTGGGGGTTTTG
>JBHCHC010000122.1:0-8739 GCA_041802645.1 Moraxella sp.
AGCGTACGAGGCTGGGGAGACCGATGAATTTGTGCAGGCAACCATCATCGATGACAATGGCATCATTGCAGATAATGATGGCGTAATTTTTGTTAATTTTCGTGCTGACCGTGCCAGAGAAATTAGTCAAGCTTTTGTGAGTGCTGATTTTGACGGTTTTGAACGCGGTGTTGTGCCAACACTTTGTGCTTTTGTCATGATGACCAAATATTCTGATGAATTGGAGGCAAACCCTAAAACAACCATCGCTTATCATCCCACAAGCCTTGCCAATACATTTGGCGAGTATTTGCAAAACCACGGCAAAACTCAACTTCGCATCGCAGAGACCGAAAAATACGCTCACGTAACTTTCTTTTTTAGTGGTGGACGCGAGGAGTTGTATGAGGGTGAAAAGCGGATTTTGGTCAGCAGTCCTGATGTTAAGACTTATGATGAAAAACCCGAAATGAGTGCCTTTGAGGTAACTGACAAGCTAAAAGAGGCAATACTCTCAGGTGAGTTTGATGCAATCATCATCAATTATGCTAATGGCGATATGGTGGGGCACACAGGAGTGTTTGATGCAGCAGTCAAGGCGGTGGAGGCGGTGGATGTCTGCATCGGTCAGATAGTTGACGCTGTCAGACAGATGAATGGTCATCTGCTTATCACTGCTGACCACGGCAACTGCGAACAAATGCAAGATTATGAAAGTGGTCAGAGGCATACTCAACACACCACAGAGCTTGTGCCGTTTATTTATGTGGGTGCTAAAGACGTGAACGTGCGTACAGGTGGACGTCTGTGTGATGTCGCTCCGACACTGCTGTCTCTCATGGATATGGAAAAACCTGCTCAAATGACGGGCGAAAGTCTGTTGGTGTGATACTGCTAAGTGGGAGATTGTAAGTGTCTTCTATGTATTTAATGGTTTATGCATGAGGGTGATAGAGATTTTTATGACAACATTTACTGTTTTTTATCGTCAGTTTTCAAAGACTGCTTTGGTATTAGCTTTGGCAATGACTGTCGTGCCAGCCCATGCTGATTTGCCAAAAACCATCACCCCGTCCACGCCTAATACGCTCATGACTAATATGCCAGATTCTAAGACGGCAAAGCCAATGTTAAATTTGCTAAGTTTTGATGATGACGTACCAGTCGATAGTGGGCAAGATGTCGCAGCTCCTCACCTCCAAAATCAAAATGAGAGTCTCGATGCTGACTTCAAAGACGGTCAAACATTGAACGGTCCTACACTAGATGCCCTAGATAGTAAGCCCAATACTTTGTACGGTATAGAAGGTTTGCATCAAGGGCGTGTACCATTAGGAGCGGTATCGCCCAACACCCTAAAAACATTCGTGTCAGTTGTGGGTTTGGTTCGCCGTGATTATGTAGAGGAAGTTAGTGATGAGGCGCTATTTAAGAATGCGATGAGTGGTATGCTGACAGAACTGGACAGTCATGCGGAGTTTTTAGACAGAACAGCATTTGCTAATTTGCAATCTTTTACTTTAGGAAATGTGGCAAACATCGGTCTTTCGGCAGTGTGGCAGGAGGCAGAAAATCATTGGGTGGTCAGTGAGGTAAATGATGCGTCATCAGCAAAACGTGCAGGCGTAAAAGTAGGGGATTATCTGCATCAAGTGGGTGAGACCAAAATTGACGATGCTCAAAGTGAGAACGATGTCAAGCAACTTCTAAATGGCATTGCAGGCACGCAGGTGGATATCGTGATATCTAATGCAGGGCGTAACAAAAGACGACTGAGCCTCCAGCGTAACGAGATGTTAAAAAGCAATGTTGAGGTGAGTATCATCGGCGGTGTAGCGATCATCAAACTGCCTGTTTTTCAAAATAATACACGCCAGCAGATTTTAGAGAGTTTGGGACGTGCAGGTGTGCCTATCTCTGGGATAATCCTTGATGTACGTAATAATCCTGGGGGTGTGTTGGAATCAGCAGGTGCGGTAGCGTCTCTGTTCATGCGTAACCAAACGCTGGTACAGGTGGCAGGGAGGCAAGGAGTGGAGCGAGAGCTAAAAACCGAAGGCTCACCATTGCTCATCGATCTGCCTGTCATGGTGTTGCAAAACCGCTATTCAGCCTCCGCATCAGAGGTGCTTGCAAGTAGCCTGCAAGCCCAAAAACGTGCACTCATTGTCGGAGAGACCAGCTATGGCAAAGGATCGGTACAGTCCGTCATTCCTCTTGGCGATGGACAAGCAGTCAAAATGACGACGGCACATTATTTGACAGCAGATGGCAAAAGAATTGATGGTGTGGGCGTTGTACCAGATGTGGCTTTTGATGACAAACCTACTTATCCCATATTGCCAAATGCCACGGCGATGAGTGATGTTTGGCTGTCTCAAGCATTGATTTTGATGAATGGCGCTAAGTTGGAAGTTGGTATAGATTTCGCTCCTGTAGGTGGGTTTTGAGTTAATAAACTATCCACCTATATAAACCAGACCCCAAAAGATGAAAGGCTGCTTTTGGGGTCTGGTTTATTGTGTTGTATGGTGCTTAGGTTATTCATCGCCGCCATCATCACCCTCTATTTCTAATTTTTTCATGCGATAACGTAAAGAGCGAAAGGTCATACCTAAGAGTTTGGCGGCTTGGGTTTTGTTGCCTGCTGCTTGTTGTAGAGCGGTGCAAATAAGCTGACGCTCTTGTTCAAGTAGATACACCTCTAATCCTTCGGTAGGCAGAGTATCTTTAGAGGGTTGGTTAGGCTCGGATGTGTGAGAGGGCTCATCTTTTTTGGTGGGTAAGCTGTCTTGAGCAGGCTCATTTTTTGGGTTGTTGATTCCTAGTGGTGTGCCGTAGTTTGCAGTGGCACTAATATGCAAGCCTTGACTGACAGGCTTGGCACTTTTATTTTCTTTGATGATGGCGCTGGCGGCATAAGTGGGACGTCGGTCATGATAAGGCGAGGATTTGTCTGCTTTATCGTTCAAGGATTCTTCTGTAGAATGGTGATAAGCAATGGGGTTTTTTACCAAAGTATCATCCAGCATCGGTGAGTTTATGGGCAAGGAATCTCCTAAGGCAGTCTGACTCTCATCAGGCATCAATGTGGTCAGCTCTTTAGTTTCATCAGCATCTAACAGCGTGATGGGTTCATCATCGATAGATTCAAGTTTTGGCTGATTATCCTCAAGCATGAGATGATGAGCATCAATCTCATCGCTGTCACTTAAGGTAACAGCACGTTCTAAGATATTGCGAAGCTCTCTGACATTGCCTTTAAAGTCATGATACGTCAGTGCATCAATCGCATCATCGGTTAAGATGAGGTTATCAAGCCCCCAATCTTTGGCAATGAGTCCCAAAAAGTGTTGAGCCAACATCGGAATGTCATCACGGCGTTCGTTCAAGGCGGGTAATTTTACTTCGATGACATTGATGCGATAAAACAAGTCTTGACGAAAGGTGCCTTTTTGCACCAAATCTGCCAAATCCTTGTGTGTGGCACAGATGATGCGAATGTCCACGGGAACTTCTTTGGTGTCCCCAATGGCTCTTACGGTTTTCTCTTGGATGGCTCGGAGTAGCTTTACCTGCATGGCAAGTGGCAGATCTGCCACTTCATCTAGGAATAATGTGCCACCATCTGCCTGTTGGAAAAGACCGATTTTATCCGAGGTTGCCCCTGTAAAGCTGCCTTTCTTATGACCAAAAAATTCACTCTCCATCAGCTCAGAAGGTATCGCTCCGCAGTTAACAGGAACAAAGCTACCATCACGGCGACTGCTTAGGTCATGAATGAGACGTGAAACCACTTCTTTTCCTGTGCCAGAGCCACCCCATAAAAAGACGGGTGCTTGAGAACGTGCCAGTTTTTTAATGGTAGCACGTAGATGTTTCATGGGGCGAGACTCACCAATGAGTCGACCGCCAAACACATCATCATCGCTGATGGGTGTGTTAGTAGGTTCGACCGACTTGGCTTTTTTGAGGTGTTTTTTAGGCTCATCTTGGGTGCTGGGTGTGATGAGCTGACCTGTGATTGGATTGGGCGGAGGTACTTGCTTTGCCATACTGTCTTTGGTGTCGTTGTTGTCTTTAACAACCGCTTCATTGACTTTGAGAGCAGATTGGACAAGCTGACGCAGACGTGGCAAATCAAGTGGTTTATTGACAAAATCGAACGCTCCAATTTTCATCGCTTCAATGGCAATATTAACATCCCCATGAGCGGTAATGACAGCAACTGGAGTGGTTGTGGTGGTGGTAATAAGTTCCACAATCTCCATGCCTGAGCCATCAGGCAGAGCAAGGTCAGTCAGGCAGAAGTTATAATGGTTGTCCGCCAAAAAAGCTTTGGCACTCGCCACATCATAAGCAATGTGCGTGTCTACACCCATCTTGTTGAGTGTGATTTGCATGAGGCGACATAGGTCGGCTTCATCATCAATGATTAGGGCGAGGGGCTTATCTTGCATGAGTTTTCTCGGTGGTTATTGCGTTTTTGTGGTATGAGGCATCTTGGCGATCCAAGCATGATAATAGCTTGTTGATTTTTATCATTTTTATGGTAAATCGGATATGCCAACACGCGGTATGTTTATATTATAAAGTATTTTTAAACGAAACCCAATATTATAGTAAACATTTGGTAATAAATTAGGATTGTGTCATACTATCCACTTACAGGCTTGCATGACACAATCAGGCGAAAACAGCTTTTATTATCTTCTCGGAAATAAAGAATCTTAGCATGATTTGCCTCGCTAAATGATTGGGAGAGATAAAGCCCCAAGCCCGTACCTTTTTTACTGGTGGTAAAAAAAGGATGAAACAGGCTGGGCAAGTCTTCATCTTTTACCCCTGTACCATAATCTAGGACATCAATAAAAGCTCCTACTTCTGCTTTGGTCAGACGTATTTGCACATCATCGCCATGGGGTTGTTTGGTGGTGTGGCGTAAGGCGTTATTAATGAGATTGGTCATGACTTGTTCAAGATGACCGGTGTCAAAATAAAATGAGATTTTCTCCTCGGTGTCGCCTATGATGGCAATAGATGCATCGGGATAGTGACTGGTGATGAACTGACTTAACCATGTTAGGGCATCTATCTTGGACTGGTCAGGGATTTCTTGACGTGATAAGCTGAGCACGTCAGAGATGATGGTATTAACTCGCTTGGTTTGCTGATAAATGATTTCATAAAATTCAGCATTGTCATCACCCTCTTGGACATCCTCCATGAGTAACTGACTGGCGTTACTGATGGCAGAGAGGGGATTTCTGATTTCATGGGCAATGCTTGCAGAGAGCTGACCCAAACTGGCGAGCTTTAACTGTTGGGCATGACTTTGTTCACGACTAAGATTCTCAATGATGAGAATCTGACCGTGCTCAAGTAGGGGTTTGGAGCTGATACGCAGTTTATCGGTGATGTAGCCTTGATTTGGTTGTATGATGTGTTTTGTCGGGTCTAAGTCATAGATGAACTGGGCATACTCATCAGAGGGGACATTACGATACCAACCAATCAAATCAGGATGTTCTTTAATGATGATGCGAGAGAGGTCAAGAATTTTGCCAGCTGTGCTACACGCATGCTCATCTAAGGGTAAGCTTAACAGTTTTTGAGCAGCGGTATTAATCATGATGATGTTGCGTTCGTTGTCTAGCACCAATACGCCATTAACCATATTTGTAACCACGGCTTGATTGATGGTGTTTAATTTTTCCACTTCATTGGCATGATTGATGACTGACTGCTCTGTCTTGGCAAGACGTTGAGAAATGGACCAGCTCAAAAACCCCACTGCCACCAAAGTCACTGACAGTAACAAGCTGTCATTAAGACTAAGCAAAGTCTTTTGGGTGCTAACATCAAAAAACAAGTGAAAAAACTGCTGATACACCACGGAGGAGACAGCAAGCAAAGTCACAATGGTTGCTTTTGATAGGGAGATGAGCATATAGCTTGCGGCAATCATCACCATATGTAACAAAATGATTTGAAAGTCGCTGATTTCACTATATAGTGCAAAGCATGTCAAGAACACCACGTCAAGAATAAATCCAATGAACAGCTGAGTCCTTGCTTTTTTGGGAATGGTAAAAAACATCAAAAGCAAAATCAGTGCCACCACCACATATGAACCAAGGATAATCTGCTCAATCAGTGATTTTTTGGTGATGATAACCGACTTATCAAGTACGAAGTTTCCCATGAGCAAAAAGCTGGCGATGATGAAACGATAAACGCCATAAATAAGTCCAAGCTGACGCATCCGTGCAATAGAGATGAGTGTCTCTTCACGAACGTTGGCGGATAGAAACCAAAGTTTTTTAACAAAAACCCGAGTTTGTCTGATGGGTGTTGGGCTCATAATTATCTCTATTGGGTTATTCTGGGTTTATCAGCCCATAACGAATGGCAAGATGAGTGAGCTTAACATCAGAATCCACCCCTAATTTTTCAAAGATACGATAGCGATAAGTATTGACTGTCTTGATGCTGACAAAGAGGCTTTCGGCTATCTGGCTGGCACTTTGGCAGTTTGCCACCATTAAGGCAACCTGTTTTTCGCGTTCGGATAAAGAATCAAAAGGATTGTCTTTTTTGTCAAGAACGTTTTGAGCAAGCACATCAGCAATTTCATGACTAAAATACTTACCTCCTGCTTTGACTTTCTTAATGGCGATAATCATCTCACCAATGGGCGTACCCTTGGTAATGTAGCCATCAACACCTGCCTTTAACAGCATGGAGGGGTAGGGCTCAGTGGTCAGGCTAGACACCGCCATAACCTTAACGGTATCGTCAATCTGTTTGATGCGTCGTGTCGCCTCTACACCACCGATGTTTGGCATATTGACATCAAGCAGGACGATGTCAGGGCGAAGCTGACGCACCAATGCCACAGCGGTCTCACCACAGCCAGCCTCACCAACCACGTGAATATCGGGGTCATCACCCAACATACGGCTGATGCCCATACGAACCAGTTCATGGTCGTCCACGATGAGTACATTTATCGTCATTTTTACCCACCCTATTTTGGAGCGTATTATATTGTTATATGCAATAAATTCTGCCAAATCGCACTGAAATGGTAAGCCGCATGAATAACACGCCTAAAACACCCAAAAACGAATGTTAATATGGTTTAAGTCACGTCCAAACCAAGCCATGAGTGTCAGTTTTATTCAATATGGCTTAAAATTTGCAATACTTATTGTGTCTACTGACTTGGATTGGGCAGTGTTTGATTGTTTGATAATTTTAACAATTAAACATCAATCTATCAATTTTTTTAGAATTTTTTTAAATCAATGGGGTAATTACTCACAAAAATCACAATATTGTTAGCAAATCTTTTAAAAACTTTACGTGATTATTACAATAACGCAAACCGATTGCTGGACAAAGTTCGTTGGTAGAAATGTGATAAATTTGCTTACAAATTTACCCAAAAACTTGAGCCTTTGATGTCGGTAAAGTGATTTTGTTGTGTTAGAATAAAAAAGATAGGTGATTTTTGTTTGAGTTGAGTTATTTTCAATGTATAAAATCATCAAGCCAACCATTTTATCATCATTATCCGTATTTTTTATCATCATTGTTGGTATTATTGATGGATAATTGACAATAACCCACAAGTCAAATTTACCAAAAACAGCCTGCTATGGCTATATATGTTTATGAGGTTTTGACTTTGGGCATTCATCTTGCAAATCATCTTGCATTAGTATGATGACATGCGATGTACCATCAAAGGCAGTACGTCATATGAGAGTTGGATTTACCGATTTTAACCAATTTGAGAATTGAGAGTAGGATTTATGAACCAAGCCAGCTGTAACCAAACCAAGAAAGTAAGCCACGCCAAACGCCTGACCAGTTTGCTTGGTCTGTCTGTATTGTCTATGATGACAATACCTGCTCATGCCTTTTTGGTGGACAACAGTCAGCAAAAAACCATCTACATCGGCAAGGGTGATGCTCAAAATATGCAAGCGGTAAAAGTCCAAGAGATTCCACCTGCGACCACCTCTATCCAACAGACTCGTACCTACACCAAGACCACTGCCCCTGCCAACACTCAAAACACAGGTTTCACCAACACCCAAATCACCAAAACCACAGTACCTGCTGGCACCAATGTCAACCAACCCTTTCCGATACAGCCTTATGGTCAAGCAGGCTATGGCACCGCCTATCAGTATGGTGATCAACTCGCCATCAGTACCAAGTCTGCCGCTGCCATCGTCTTTGATTTACAGACAGGTCAGCCCATTTACCAAAAAAACGCCGATGCGGTACGTTCGATTGCTTCTATTTCTAAAGTCATGACTGCCATGGTGCTGATGGATGCAGGGCTTGACATGCGTGAGGAGATTGTACTT
Source organism: Moraxella sp. (assembly GCA_041802645.1). Taxonomy (GTDB): domain Bacteria; phylum Pseudomonadota; class Gammaproteobacteria; order Pseudomonadales; family Moraxellaceae; genus Moraxella. The sequence continues at coordinate 8,364 of JBHCHC010000122.1, forward strand.
ATTAGCTCTGATTTGGTGGGAGCAAAGAAGGCGAGCACTAACTTACGTGCAGGTGACCGCATGAGTCGTTCAGAGCTTATTTTGCTCATGCTCATGAAATCAGAGAATCCTGCTGCCAAAGCTCTGGCTCGTACTTATCCAGGGGGTTATGATAATTTTATCTGGGCAATGAACCAAAAAGCTCAAAGTCTAGGCATGTACAGCACGAGCTATGCTGATGCATCAGGTCTTGACCCACGCAATCGCTCAACCGCTAATGATTTGGTCAAGATGATGCGTGCGGTGAATTCTGACCCACGTTACCAAACCATCCGTAACTTCTCAACCGCCCCATAACTTGCTGCTTGTTTTTTTGCCTCTTTGAACAGTGCCACAT
>JBHCHC010000123.1:0-10494 GCA_041802645.1 Moraxella sp.
GATTGTAGTGAACTATTTTTTACCATCAAAGACTTATCTAATAAAATAACCATTAGATAAGTCTTTCTCTAAGCATGGATGTCTGTTAAGTGTGGATGTCTATTAGATGTACTGCGAAATAAAAATTTTGTCTATGCAACTCCTTATATTTATTCGGTTTTTAAATTTGAGAAACATGATAAAATCGTTATTTCGCAGTGGGTCTATTGATTCATTTTAATAGTGAAGATCAAGATTAAGCATGCCCTAAAAAGCAGCGCATCACTAACATTTTTAATTCACAAAATTAAAAATGTTTACACATCTTTTGGATAATAATCATGTTGTGATTTCTTTGTTTTAACAAACTCATGATATTACCATGGCATGATAGCCATATTTGTAATCATCACAAACATCATTGTTAAAAACAGCTTAAAAAAACAAATATTTACCAAATCATACAGCAGACCATCCATCGATTCACCTTAGCCAAAAAGACAATAGCCAAGCCCCCCATTTTCTGCTATAATCCGCCCAATTTTTTGATACATTTTCACACACTGATGACTAACCAAAAACCCCTAAACACCTTAAAAACCACTGCTCTTGCTCGTCAGTTAAGCATCGCCAAAACTTCTCTGAACATCGGCAAAAACTGGGCAAAAAGTGGTGTGGCAGGGTTTTTTCTATCCAAAGAGCAGCGAGAGCTGCAAAAGCATACGCTCATGCAAGAACAGGCGGATTATCTGGTTGCTGAGCTGGGCAAATTAAAAGGCTCAGTAGTCAAAGTTGGGCAAATGCTTGCCTTGTATGGTGAGCACATTCTGCCTCGTGAAGTGGTGAATGCTTTACATACACTAGACGCACAAACCACCCCATTGGCATGGTCCATCATGTATGATACCATCAAAAAAGAACTGGGTGAACGCATTGATGATTTTGAGATTGAACGTTTGCCAATTGGCACTGCCAGTTTGGCTCAAGTTCATAAAGCCCTACACAAATACAGCGGTCAGCAAGTAGTATTAAAAGTTCAATACCCAAATGTTGCCAATGCCATCGACTCAGATTTATCTTTATTTAAGCATTTGTTAAAAGTTACCAATGCCGTCCCCCAAACCAAGGCTTTAGATGATTGGTTTGCAGAAATCAGAGCATTATTACACCGTGAGGTAGATTATGTCATGGAGGCAACCACCACCAAACGCTTTGCTCATTATCTAAAAGATGATGAGCGTTATGTCGTGCCAACCATTTACGATAATTACTCCACACCCAAGCTTATTTGTATGAGTTATGAGTCAGGCATCCATCTAAACCACCCTGCATTACACGAATTGAGCCAGACACGTCGCAATCGCTTAGGTCAGTCTGCCATTGAGATTATCATCAAAGAAATTTTTGACTGGGGAGAGATGCAAACTGACCCTAATTTTGGTAATTATTTGGTAAGATTGGATGAAGATGGCCATCAAGACAAATTGGTTTTGTTGGATTTTGGGGCAATTAAACAGTTTGATGATAAACTATTAACCATCGCCAAAAATTTATTAATCGCAGGACATTATCAAGACCTTAACATGATGCAAAATGCCATGACAGGTTATGCTTTTTTTGATACTTTAACAGGCAAACCCAAAGAAGATGTCGCTAAAGTGCTGCTCATGGCGTGTGAACCTTTCGCTCAGAGCGAAAAAGTTCATGAAGAATACTTAGACGATGGTAGATACAAGTGGGCAAAAAGCAATCTGTATAATCGCGTTATGATGTCCGCCAAATCAGGGGTGCAGTCGTTAGAATTTAGCCTACCTCCCAAGGAATTGATGTTCATCAGCCGTAAGTTTATTGGAGCTTATGCTTTACTGTCTGCCTTAGACAGCCGTACTGATGCCGATGAACTGGTTAAGCGGTATGTGTAATGAAGTCCTAAGCGGCTAAATCAGGGCATTTGGCATTATCATCATTTATAGCCATCAAAGCATAAGATAAATAGCAAGATTTTCAAAAAAACGCGGGCAGTTAATACAAAATCACCGACAAGTATTTGGCACAAAAATGAAGATTGCTCTTATTTTGAAGACAGACATAAGAACAACCACCCAAAATAACTCCCAAACATTTTACGGATGATGAATTCCCATCTTGCACTAACATCAAATGAGTTATTGTGGAAAATCATTTTTTGGTGGTAGCTGCTTTGTAAATTATTGCTAATCTTCAACAAGACATCCATCACCAAATCCCAATTCCTAAGATGCCTCCATAAAATTTAAAGACCACTCTTTAAAAAAACCACCCGCACCTCCATTTAGCACCTAATCGTGGTATAATTTACCATTTTCAACTTTTATAGCTGCTAGGCATAAGCGAGAACTCATGAGCGAACATTCTACTTCCCAATTAGCCGCCCTTATTCAGCTCGGCAAAGAACAAGGTTATCTGACCTATGCTGAGATTAATGACCAACTGCCAGAATCAGTCACCGAAAGCGACCAAGTAGAAGACATCATTGCCATGCTTAGCGATGTGGGCATCGCCATCTATGAAGTCGCTCCCGATGAAGATGACATCATCTTGGCTAATTCTGGCAATGATGATGAGATGGCAGCTGACGAAGCAGCAGCGGTGCTAGCAAGTGTAGAAACTGAGCCGGGACGTACCACCGACCCTGTGCGAATGTATATGCGTGAGATGGGTACGGTAGATTTACTCTCTCGCGAAGGTGAAATTAGCATCGCCAAACGCATCGAGGAGGGTACACGTGAAGTGCAGTACATCATGGCGTATTGGCCTGGCACAGTCAAATTCGTGCTTGATGAATACGCTCAAGTAGAAACAGGGGACAAAAAAATCTCTGACATCGTGACAGGTTTTTTATCCTTAGATGATGGCGACTTTGAAATCCAAGAAAGTGAGGGCGAGATTATCGAGCTAGACATCGCCAAGACTGATACAGATGATGATTCAGAAGAAGATGATAGCAACATCAGTATGGACGCAGACAGCGATGACAGCAGTTTAGATCCTGAGGAGGTAAAGTTGCGCTTTGATGAGATTGAACAGTTATTTGGTCATGCTAAAAAAATGCTTGAGAAACATGGGCGTAACAGCGACGAAGCTAAAGCGGCTTATGATGAGCTTGCCACTAAATTCATGCTGATTAAGCTTAACAACCGCCTGTCCGACCAAATCATGTTACTCATGAGAGAAGTCTATGAAGATGTGCGTACTACAGAACGCCAAATCATGCGTCTGGTCATTCGTAAAGGTAAAATGCCCCTTGATGAATTCAAAAAAACCTTCCCAAGCAATGAAACCAACATTGATTGGCTGGTTCACCGTATTGATGGCAAGCCTGCTTTTGCCAGCACCTTAGAGACTGTCATGCCTGATGTCATTGCTTTGCAAAAGAAAATTCTAGCTCATGAAGAAAACTTGCAGATGAACATCAAGGATATGAAAGCGGTCGCTCGCCAAATGGCTATTGGTGAAGCTAAGGCTCGTCGTGCCAAAAAAGACATGGTTGAGGCGAACTTACGTCTTGTGATTTCTATTGCCAAAAAATACACCAACCGCGGTTTGCAGTTTCTTGATTTAATCCAAGAGGGCAACATTGGTTTGATGAAAGCGGTCGATAAATTTGAATATCGCCGTGGTTATAAGTTTTCCACCTATGCTACATGGTGGATTCGCCAAGCCATCACACGCTCCATTGCTGACCAAGCACGCACCATTCGCATTCCTGTACACATGATTGAGACGATTAACAAGATTAATCGTGTCAGCCGTCAGCTCTTACAAGAGATGGGACGTGAGCCCACCCCAGAAGAACTTGGTGAACGTCTCGATATGGACGAAGCCAAAGTACGTAAAGTGCTAAAAATCGCAAAAGAACCCATCTCCATGGAAACACCCATCGGTGACGATGAAGACAGTCATTTAGGAGACTTCATTGAGGACAGCACCATTTCAAGCCCTGTAGACAGTGCTACCGCTGAGGGTTTACGCGAAGCAACCCGTGAGGTGCTTGACAATCTGACCGAACGTGAAGCAAAAGTGCTTAAAATGCGTTTTGGTATTGACATGGCATCCGATCATACCTTAGAGGAAGTGGGCAAGCAGTTTGATGTGACGCGTGAACGCATTCGTCAAATAGAGGCTAAAGCTTTGCGTAAGCTTCGCCACCCTTCTCGTTCTGAACATTTACGGTCATTTTTGGAAAATAATTGATTGCCAGCTTTGACCACTCCTCTTAAAATAGCCGCAATTTAGTGGCTATTTTTATGCTTGAAAGTTGCTGTCATGGCCCCATATTATTATTTTAATCAACCCAAAATAATGCTTATGAACACCAAATTTACCAACTTAAACCTCGCCCCGACTGCACCCAATGCTGACCTCACTCAAATCCAAAATCCTGAGTTGTGGCAGTTCCCCATGGATTATCCTTTGAGCATCATCGGACACGAGGGTGAGCATGACAGTTTACGTCATGAAGTAACACTGATTTTAGCGGAGATTTTCCCTACATTTGATGTTGCCAGCATGGTGGTACGACCCTCCAAAACAGGTCGTTTTCATGCTTTGCGTATCAATCTACACTTAACTTCTGCTGATGAAGTGAATCGTCTGTACGCTGCCCTTGATAAAGCCAAAACAGTCAAAACAGCCGTTTGAACAATACGTAACACCTTTAGCACTCCTTCACAATTTTTCCAAAAGACCGCTTGCACAAGTTGGTCTTTTTTTATAAACTCTTTACACCAACGTATTCAGACCACATTATGGCCACCATCCCTCCCAAACCTAACACCACCCTACGCCTACTGCACACCTCTGATTGGCACATTGGCAAACGCTTATTTAACCAAAGTCGTTATGAGGAATTTGAGGCATTTTTGGATTGGCTTAGCCTTAGTATCAGCACTCACGATGTAGATGTACTCATCGTTGCTGGTGATGTTTTTGACACCGCCACGCCCAGTAACAAGGCCCAAGAACTGTATTATGACTTTCTTGGCAAGGTCGCCAAAAGCACCTGTCAGCACGTCGTCATCACTGCAGGCAATCACGACAGCCCAACCTTTTTGGATGCTCCTAAAGCCATTTTAAAATCCCTGAATGTTCAAGTCATCGGACAAGCCACCTCTGACCCTAGCGACGAGATATTGGTGCTGTCTAATGCTGATAATGTTGCTTGTGCCATCGTGCTTGCTGTGCCGTATTTACGTGATAAAGATGTACGAAGCGGTGGCAGCTTTGAGATGACCGGCCAACGTGATGCCGAGACAACCCAAGGCATCGCTCATCACTATCACACGCTAAGTGTTCACGCCAATGTCCTAAAGCATCAGTTGCAATCACAGCCAAACCAACCCCTCATTCCGCTCATCGCCACAGGACATCTGTTCGTCGCAGGGGCAAGCACCTCATCACGTGATGATGGCATGAGACAAGAAACATTTGTAGGTACACTTGGGCAAATTCCTGCCAGCATCTTTGACGACAGCCTAGATTATGTCGCCCTAGGGCACATTCATGCGCCCCAGAAAGTGGCAGGTCAAGACCGCATTCGCTACTGTGGCTCACCGATTGCCATGGGTTTTGGTGAGGTAGGCAAGACCAAACAAGTGCTATTGGTTGATTTTAACCCCAAAACCGCCAACAAACCCCACATCCATGCACTGCCTGTGCCAGTATTTACCAAACTCGTGCGACTCTCAGGAGACACAAATACCATCAAACACGCCCTAAGCCCTCTCATCGACCAAGACCGCACCATCTACGCTGAGATTGTTTATGACGGGCAGACCTTAGAACCCAACTTTGCCAAAGACATCAAGGCATTCTTAGCAGACACCAAAGTACTGCCCTTGAATATTCAAAATCACACCCAGCGTAGGCACATCCTAAAAAGCACTCATCCCAGCGACAACCTCAAACACCTGACCGTCATGGATGTTTTTGAACGCTTGTTAGAACAACGTGAGATTTGTGATGATGATAAAAAAGCATTAAAAACTGCCTATGAAAATATCCTTTTGGCAATCAGCGAAGAGGACAATATGGCAAATTAATGGGATTGATTGCCTAAAAGTTTCTGGCGACATTTTGACTTAAACTTTAAATTAAGGTGTGTTGATATTTTAATTTGAGTGAAGAATTTAAATCACCCATCTTTTTAGTTAATACATACAGGCAATATCATCATATTAATCAATTTATTCAGGACAAAAGATAAGAGTTGGTTTATTTTTTACCAAAAGTACATCCATCATTTCATATTCCATATTTTTCTTAAGGCGTGTGAAATATCGACACATTTAATATAACTTTAGATAAACGAACACATGAAAATACTCTCTTTAACATTTAGCAATTTAAATTCTTTAAAAGGCACATGGCATATTGATTTTACTGACGATGCTTTTGTGAGTGACGGTCTATTTGCCATCACAGGACAGACGGGGGCAGGTAAAACCACCATTTTAGACGCCATTTGCCTTGCCATTTATGGACAAACGCCACGCATTCATACCATCAGCAATACCCAAAACGAGCTGATGAGTGTGGATAGAGGCGACTGCCACAGTGAAGTTGTGATACTGTTGAATGAAAATCAAGGGGATAAAATATACCGCTTCAGCTTTGAACAAAGACGGGCTGGCAAAAAATCAGATGGTAAATTACAGCCCATAAAACGTGAAATCAGTCTATTAAAAAACCTTTATGAAGATGGCGATATTTTAGAAACTAAGCCCAGCCTATGCGACAAAAAAGCGGTAGAGCTCATGCATATGAATTTTGAACAATTTACTCGCTCGGTCATGCTCGCTCAGGGAAATTTTTCGGCATTTTTAAAAGCAGAAGCCAATGAAAAAGGCGAAATTTTAGAGCAAATCACAGGTACACACCTTTATGCCAAAATCAGCCAAAAAACCTTTGAGATACATAAACAAAAAAAAGAAGAGCTTCATCAGTTAGAGCAAAAAACCCATGACATCATCATCATGGATGATGAGCATTTTTTCGCTCTCGAGAAGTCTATTCATGACAATCAAGCTAAGATTGATGATAATAACCATCGACTCACCGAGTTAGATGCTCAGATTTTATTTTGTCAAGACAAAACTCAAGCTGAAACAGAAGTTAAAAAATACGAAGAAGACCTAATCACTGCACAAGAGCACATACGCACATTTAGTGACACCTCTGCCATGCTCATTCGTGCCAATAAAGCCCATGAATTATCACCCACTTATCACGAACTTACTCAAAAAAAGCAAACGCTTCGCCAGACTGATGATGCTATTGATGAGTTAAAAAAACAACTGCCTTTGTTATCTCAGAGTATGGATGAGTTGGAGCGGCAGATGAATGCTCAAAGTCAAGATTTGGCACATCAAAAAGACACTCATCAAGCTACCCTACCCTTATTTAAGCAAGTTCGAGAATTGGACAATCTCATCCATCATGCTAAATCACATTTAGATCAGCTAAATATTGACATTAACCATCACACCAACCTGATTCATGCCAATGAAAAGACCATTACACAACTCACCAAAGAACGCACCGTTTTACATGATGAGCTCGCCACCATTATCCACAAGCATGAGGGCATGGTAAATTATCCCACCATTAAGCAAGATTTGGGCATATTGTCAGGTCATCATCGCGAGCTAACCTCTCATTTAACCCAACTGACTCAGCATCAACAGAAACTTCACGAGCAGAACGTACAATTAGAACAGCAACTCACACAGATAGCATCAAAAAGAGCGGTATTAAAAGCCAAAAAAGAGGCATTTAACGAAGGTCAAAACCATCATCAGTCTTTGATGACATCCCTCAAGGCACTTCTTAAACAGTCACTTTTGCTTAACGAGATAGATGCAGACAGAATGTCATATTATGGTGCGTACTTTCAAGAGCAGATTCATCGCATTCACGAACTAGAATCTTTAATTAAGCAGTTAGAAAAAACCCATCAAGAACATGAAAGCATTCATCAACAAATCAGTGAGCTGACCACACGCATTCATCATACAGATACCCAAAAAACTCTCCTGCAACAACGCATGGATAAGCTGACTGATGTGATCAATCAAGACAATAACGCCTTGGCTGTTTTACAAAAAACCCATGAAACCCAGCAAGAGCTGCTCATACTAAAACAGCATTATCTGACATTAACCGATGGAAAGCCCTGTCCTTTATGCGGTTCACCATCTCACCCCTATGCCACACACCATCCTTTTATTCATGAGGCTGATGATGATACAAAAATCGCCATCAGCCACACCACTCAACAAATACGAACTCACGAACAAACACTGCAAGAGCATAAAGAGCAGCTTGCCAATATTCACGCTACCTTAGAGTACCAAAAGGAACAATGCCAATCTTTAACCTTACAAAAACAGCAATTAATATCCCATCTGATGGACAATCATCAAAAAATCCTCCATCATAAGGTGATGGAGGATTTGCCCAATCATTTCACCTTTACAAAAACATCACTCAACATGGACAACCTAAGTGATGACATGGGCGAGCTTACCAACTCAATTCATGGATATTTGACCCAACTGATTGCCAATTATGACAGATACAAAGACCAAGAGGCAGCATTTAGCCAAAGCACTCATCGGTTAAGCACTCTCAAACAAGACATCGATAAAATTACCCAAGAAGGTATTTATCTAAAAAGCCACATTGAGATGATGACTCAAAACATCGCTCAAACCAACCTTGCCATTCATGATAATGAACATGCCATTCATCAGCTGATGACCAGCATCAATGACAAGCTTGCCAGCTATCAAAAACCGGCCATTTCTCACCAAGAACAGGTATCAGATATGATGGCGCATCATATTCATGACCTAACACAACTTAGCGACCAGCAGGATAATTATCAGGCTCAAAAACAACAGTTAGAATCTCAAATTAGCCACCTAAGCATTCATCTAACCAATGAACAAAAACAACTTGATGGTCATCTGACTAAACAACAGCATTATTATGAGCAAAAACAAGCTGTGACACATCAATATCATCAGCACCAGCAAGAGCGTGAACAACTATTTGGCGATAGAAATGTTGATGATGAAGATACAAAACTAAGGCAGCTCATCGAGCAAAGTCAATTCATGCTAAACGACATCCAAAAAACTTATCAAGCAAAACAGCAAGCCTATCTGAGCTTAAATGAAAAAATCACCCACCACCAAGGGCATGCAGCCGCCCTAACGCTACAAATTGATGAATTAGATGCCAAGTTTCATACATCATTAAAAGCCCAATCCTTTAATGATGTTGATGACTTTTTATCTGCGTGCATCGATAATGATGAGAGAATGTCATTAAATCAAAAAGAGCAATCCTTATTCTATAAGCTAAAACAAGCCCAAGATAATCTCTCTTACTGGCAAAACAAACTGAATGATTTAATCAAAAAACAAGAAGTTCATCCATTAAAATCTGATTCATTAAGCTCTGATGAATTAATAAAACAAAAAGAGCAATTAAAAAATAATCATCAAGAGTTGCTAATAGCCATCGGCAAACAACGTCAGCAATTTATTACTGCCGAAGAAAATAGAAAAAGGCATGGTGTATTGATGACTTTAATCGATGATAAAAAACAAGATTTAAAAATATGGGCAAAATTAGATGAGCTTATCGGCTCAAAAGAGGGCATCAAATATCGTAATTTCGTCCAAGGATTGACCTTAGAGCTCATGCTACATCATGCCAATGATGTTTTGTCTAAAATGGACAGTCGCTATGTCTTGATTCATGGTGATGACAAAAACAATAAAAGTCTATTAGAGATTAGTGTTATTGATACCGCCCAAGGCAGCGAGATTCGCAGTACCAAGAATCTGTCAGGAGGAGAAAGTTTTATTGTGTCATTAGCACTTGCCATGGGTTTATCACAAATGAGTAGTGAAAATGTCAGCATTAATTCTTTGTTTTTAGATGAAGGATTTGGCACTTTAGATGATGAGGTATTAGATGTTGCTTTGTCGGTATTATCCTCTTTAAAAGAAACGGGAAAAATGATAGGTATTATTTCTCATGTTCATTCTTTAAAAGAACGCATTCCCACTCAAATTCAAGTAAAAAAAATCGCCAATGGTGAGAGTCAATTATTGGGCTTAGGCGTTTATCACAAATTATCTGATGTCCTCAGGCGATGACATACCTTCATGATGAGGGGTTGATGCTATGGCACATATTTACCCTTATGTATAAGCATCTTTGATTTGACATGAAAAGCACAAAGGCTGACAAGCCCATATTGCCAAACTATTACCATTGTGTTAATATGGATAAATCCCCATTTGTATTGAGTATTAAGGAGTCTTTATGACAAACACCAAGAACACACAAGACAACAGCCAAGAACTCGAAAACCAAGAAAGCCCAGTGAATACCTCCGGTCAATTTCGTGATGAGTTTCCTGATACATTATCTCGCTTGGAAGAGCTGATTGAGCATGCC
>JBHCHC010000124.1:0-32294 GCA_041802645.1 Moraxella sp.
ATCACGCAATTTGTTAATTTTAATGACCGTGCATGGCATGCAGGTCAATCAAGCTACTTAGGACGGACAAATTGCAATGACTTTACCATCGGCATAGAACTAGAAGGCGATGATTTCTCTGCTTTTACCAATGAGCAGTACATCACTCTTAGCCAAGTTATCATGGCTATCCATCGAGCCTATCCTAACACCCTAAGACATCTCATGGGTCATAGTGACATTGCCCCCAATCGCAAGACGGATCCTGGAGTGCACTTTGAGTGGCACAGACTGCGTCAAATGATGACAAACTCATCTGGTTCACAATAAAAATTTCACCTAAGGACTGACATGGTTTTAAAGGATTATTTAATACTAGCAAGTGTGATAGTTATTTGGGGTGTTAATTTTTTGGCGATGAAATGGGGGCTTGATGAGGTACCGCCCTTGATATTGGGCATGGCACGTTTTTCATTCATCTTATTCCCTGCCGTTTTTTTCTTAAAGAAACCTGATACTCCTTGGATTTATTTAATCTTATATGGGCTGACCATCAGTTTTGGTCAATTTAGTTTGATGTTTTTGGCATTGTCATGGCAGTTTCCCACAGGTCTTGCCGCTATTATTCTACAGGCTCAAGTGTTTTTAACCGTAATATTTTCTTGCGTCTTATTAAAAGAGGCGGTCAAGACGAATCATCTGATTGGCATGGTCATGGCAGGATTGGGGCTGACTTTTATCGGCATGGGGCAATATCAACGTGGATTTTCACTGGTAGGCATGATGCCTGTCCTAGGGGCGGCTCTTAGTTGGGCGTTTGGCAACATCATTGTCAAAAAAATTGGTCCAGTCAACCCTTTATCACTGGTCATTTGGGGAAATATTTCAGCATTGATGGCATTTAGTGTCTTCTCAGTGATGCTATACGGACCAAGTGGCATCCTAACTCATTTTATGAATTTTAGTCACAAGGGCATCTTATCGGCGATGTTTTTGGCATATTTTGCCAGTTATATAGGCTATACAGGATGGGGACATCTGTTGGCAAGACATTCGGCAAGCAAGGTTGTGCCTTTTATCATGTTGGTGCCTGTATTGGCACTGATTGTTGGGTGGTTGGTGCTAAAAGAACAGCTGGTGTTTTGGCATTATGTGGGAATTATGGTTGTTTTGATTGGGCTTGGCGTGCATTTGATGGGTGGATATTTCTTTAACAAAGAGCTAACTTAGCAAATAAAAGAAGGGCTTTTTTGAGTCAAATTCATGATTTTTACACACCATTTTGTCAAAAATCCATTATAATACTCCCTTTTGACTTGTAATTAATATGGCAAAATCTCGTCTGGTTCGCTCTACTCTCATCGTCAGTTCCATGACCATGCTTTCACGCATACTAGGACTGGTGCGTGATGTTGTTCTGATGGGCGTCTTTGGGGCAGGCGGGCTGATGGATGCCTTTTTGGTTGCCTTCAAAATCCCTAATTTTTTACGCAGACTGTTTGCCGAAGGGGCATTTTCACAGGCTTTTGTGCCTGTCCTGACTGAGTATAAAGAACAAAAAACCCTAAACGAAGTTCAGCTACTCATCAGTCGCGTCTCGGGCGTTCTTGGATTGATTTTACTCGTCTTAACCGTTGGCGTACTTATTCTTGCACCATTTGTTATTAGACTATTTGCTCCTGGTTTTGTTGATGATGCAGAAAAATTCAACACCGCCACTGAGCTTCTCTACCTAACCTTTCCTTATCTATTTTTTATATCCATGACGGCGTTTTTTGGCAGCATATTGCAAAGCTATGGTAAGTTTGCACCACCTGCTTTTGCACCCGTCCTCCTAAACGTCTCCATGATTATCGGATCATGGTTCATCGCTCCTATGTTAGATAAGTCCATCATGGCACTGGGTTATGCCGTAGCCGTTGCTGGCGTGTTACAACTTCTCATCCAACTGCCTGATTTGTATCGCAAAAATCTGCTTGTCATGCCCAACATTGATTTTAGACATGAAGGCGTTCGGCGAATTTTAACCCTCATGTTGCCTGCCATTTTTGGGGTATCAGTCACACAGATTAACCTACTCTTAAACACCATTTTCGCCTCCAAAATGGCAAACGGTTCAGTTTCATGGCTCTACTCTGCTGAACGACTGAGCGAATTACCCTTAGGTCTGATTGGCGTGGCAATTGGGACAGTCATCTTGCCCAGCCTGTCAGCAAGCCGTGCCAAAGCCAATATGACAGAGTTTGGCAAAACTCTAGACTGGGCGATGAAACTCATCATCTTGATTGGATTGCCTGCTTCTGTAGCGATGTTTATGCTGTCGGATGTGCTGATGAATGCCCTGTTTGTGCGAGGCGAGTTTAGCGTGGTAGATGGGCAGATGTCCTCTTTGGCGCTAAAATGTCTGGCAGGAGGAATCTTAGGCTTCATGCTCATCAAGGTATTTGCTCCGGCTTTTTTTGCAGGGCAAGATACCCGCACACCTGTTAAAATCGGTATCGTTTCAGTCTTTGCCAACATGTTGTTTAGCGTAATATTCATCGGAATTTTTTATCTTGCCAAATTACCCTTGCATGGCGGTCTTGCCCTTGCCACGACAGGAGCAAGTTTTGTGAATGCTGGATTGTTGTATTACTTCTTACGCAAGCGAGGTATTTGGTGTTTTGGCAGACATTGGCGAAAATTAGCAGTCCAGTTTGCTGTCGCCACTCTTGCCATGACGGCAAGTCTTTACGCCATTTTACCCTATTATCCTTTAACCGGCTCAGCATGGATGAAGTTTGCCATACTAATTGGCATTTGTATTCTTGGGGCGGCTGTGTATGCGGTGGTGCTGCTTGCAACTGGATTTAGACCACGCCAATTAAAACATGGATGATGAGTCAATACCGTTGACCTAAACATCCATGGTTTAGGATGTTGATGGCTGTTTTGTATATTCTTAAAAATCTATCATTGCATACGCTTTCGATTGAGAAGTACCCAACTTATTCTTAAGTAAAGGCAGACCAACCTCTGTTGAGTTAAGCTACTTGATTTAATTCCGCCCAGCCATCATACCATCTTGACTAAGCAGATGTTACAGTTGATATGTTTAGATAAAAAAACGGCAAAGTAGCTTTGCCGTTTTTGGTTTTTGGATCATCTAAAATTAATGGTCGCTCGGAACTTTATCCATATCGATATCAGGGTGTTTTATCAGGTGCAAGATGGATAATAGCAAGCCACCCCAAATCGCCACTAAGGCAACCAACATAATCATCAGTGCGGTACCATTCATAGATTCTCTCCTTTGTCTAGTGATTTGTGCTGATGGTGTGATGCATGGGCAGGTGCTTGGGTAAGGATGAACGCACCTACAGCAAATACTGCCACCACACCCCAACCAAAGACCAACTGTGTCACCAAATTATAATCACCATATCCTTCTGTCAATAAAGATTTAATGCTAAGCACTAAGGCAACGATGAGTGATAACGGTGTGATGATTGTCAGCATGAATAGCCAACCCTGACCCACTTTGACACTTGAAATGGCATTGATGTGGCTCATGAGCTTGTTCATGACAGGACGATTGAACCATGTTACCCAGATGATGGACAAGATGGCTCCTGTGACCACGCCAATGTTGTTGGCAAAATGGTCAATAACATCTACGAATGTAATTGCGGTTTTGGTGGAGAAAAGTATCAACGAAATCAGAGCTGATACACCACCAATGACGGTGACTGATTTTTTATGTGACCAACCAAATTTGTCCTCAAATGCTGAAATTGGCACTTGCAGGATACTTGCCATAGAAGTCAGACCTGCCACGAACAGCGACCCAAAGAATAAGACACCGATAATCGTACCAGCATCACCCATGGTGGATATGATTTTAGGAAAGGCAATAAAGGCAAGTCCAATACCGCCACTTACGACCTCAGAGACAGGCTTGCCTGTGGCAACAGCCATAAAACCTAATACTGAGAAAATGCCAATACCCGCCAAAATCTCAAATGATGAATTGGCAAAACCGACCACCAGTCCTGAACCTGTCAAGTTGGCATTCTTTTTGAGATAAGAAGCATAGGTAACCATGATGCCAAAACCGATGGACATGGAGAAAAATACATGACCATAAGCAGCAAGCCAAACTTTGGGGTCAGCCATCTTTTCCCAGTTGGGTGTGAAGAAGGCATTTAAACCTTGACTGGCACCATCTAACTGAACTGCCTTAAATACCATGATGCCAAACATCACCAACAGTAAAGGAATAAAAATCTTGTTACACAGCTCGACACCTTTTCGGATACCACCATACATGATGAACAGCACCACCGCCCACACCACGATAAGACCGATGAGTAAGCTAGGCACAATACTAAAATCAAGTCCCGTACCATTTTGTAGATAATGACTAAAGAAAAATGCTTCTGGATCCTCGCCCCATGATTGACCAAAGGCATACAAGGTGTATTGTCCTGCCCATGAGAGTACAGATGCATAGTAGATGCCAATAACACTACATACCAATACCTGCCACCAACCAACTATCTCTTTGGACTTAATCATGCGTCGATAGGCTGTCGGCGGTGCACCATGATATTTTTGCCCAGCAACATAGTCTAAGAACAGCAGCGGAAAACCTGCTGTGGCCAATGCCACCAGATAAGGTATTAAAAATGCACCACCGCCATTTTCATAGGACACATAAGGGAAACGCCAAATATTGCCCAAACCGACGGCTGAGCCGATCGCTGCTAGAATAAATCCAGAGCGAGCCGACCAATTTTCACGTCCTGCCATAAGCACTCCTTATAACTAATAAAAACCAAGTAAACTCTCATTGATGATGCCCTATTACCATACGTATCTTTTTGTTAGCATCTGCTTGTTAATAATCAGATAGAATTTTTCTCATCATGACAAACATCTATAACAGATAGGTCACAAAATACGCCAAAGAGCTTACCGATTCTTTGTTAAATGTAAATAAATGTTAAATTTTAAGTAGGCATTTAGTTTGATTGATAATTCAGAAAAAGTCAAGTAAATAAATAAGAAAAAAGACATAATTATCAATCATGTCTTTTTTCTTAACTTTTAGTTATTGATTTGAGTGAATTATCGTATCAGACCACGCTGGCTGTTTTGTAACGACTCAATAAATAGTGCCACTTTAGGTTCATCTGCCACCCATGTTGCTAGATGGGCGATGACCTCATCTTTAATCTTACCAGAGCGAAACACCACATCATAAGCCTCATCAAGCACATCTATCGTCTGCTTGCTCCACCCTTTTCGTCTCATGCCCTCTTTATTTAGACCATGGACTTTAGCAGGGTTGCCCGATACGGTGGTAAAAGCGCATACATCTTTTAAAATCAAGCTTGCACCTCCTATCATTGCATAATCATCGATGCGACAGAACTGATGTACGCCTGATTGACCACCGATAATGACATGGCTACCGATGCGAACATGACCCGCAATACCCACGTTATTAGCAAGTATATTATGATTACCCACGATACAATCATGAGCAAGATGCGTATTGACCATGAAAAGATTGTGATCGCCTATCTTAGTCAAGCCGCCGCCCTCTGCTGTTCCACGATGAAACGTACAAGACTCTCGAATGCGATTATCATCACCCAATTCTAAATAGGTTGTTTCACCTTTGAACTTTAAATCTTGAGGGTTCTCGCCTACGCTGGCAAATTGATAAATCTCGTTACGCTTGCCAATGGTGGTATTATCACCAATAATGACGTGTGATTTTAAGATGGTATGCTCACCTATTTTGCTGTTTTTACCAACGATACAATATGCCCCGATGATGGCGGTGGGGTCTATGATGGCGGTGGGGTCTATGATGGCGGTAGGGTGTATACTCATGACGTTATTGACTGCCTTAATCCAACTTTTCTAATTTTTGTCGTGCAATCATAATCTCGGCACTACACGCCAATTTACCATCTACGTGAGCAGTACATTCAAATTTATAAATCTCACGCTTGGTAGTCACCATCTTTGAGCGAATGACCAAGGTATCACCTGTACTCACCAGCTTTTTAAAACGCACCTTATCCACGCCTGCAAACAGATATAAGTAGCCATCCTCGGATGATTGCCCTGCACTGACAAACCCCAAAATACCTGACAGTTGTGCCATGGCCTCCACCATCAAAACACCCGGCATGACAGGATTATCAGGGAAGTGACCATTAAACAATTCTTCGTTAATACTAATGTTTTTATAGCCTGTAATCCAGTTATCGGCCGAAACTGCAGTCACTCGGTCAATGAGCATGAAAGGATAGCGATGGGGTAGATAACGCTTTATCACATCATAATAAAAGGGCAGTGTTAAGTTTTGGGCAGTCAGACGCTCATGATCGCTTTCAGTCATCAATTCCAAGTCTAAGATAGAATTCATACGAGTTTTCCTAGTGTTAATGCATAGTTTATTTTTGTCCACTTTGGCGAAATTTTACCGCCGCACGTCGCCAATCATGACTTGTCATCACAGGGGTGCCTGATGAGTATACACCTGATTCTTTGATTGATCCTGTCACCATGGTCATGCCTGTCAAAGTGACGTTGTCAGCGATTGTGATATGTCCTGCAATACCAACGGCACCACCGATGATACAACCTTTGCCAATATGGGTACTGCCTGCAATGCCTGTCATGGCTGCGATTGCTGTACCACGTCCGATGTGTACATTATGTGCAATTTGAACAAGATTATCAATAATGACATCATCACCAATGACAGTATCACCAACTGCCCCACGGTCAATACAGGTGTTTGAGCCAATACGCACACGATGACCTATGATGACCCTCCCCAGCTGATGGATTTTTTGCCACGCCAAACCTTCTGCACCAAGTTTGGGGGCAAAGCCGAAACCATCAGAGCCGATACTGGCATGAGCATGAATCTGCACCTCATTGCCAATCTCGCAATGATGGGCAATGCTGACATGAGAGCCAATCTGACAATCATCGCCAACTTGGACAAACTCCCCAATCACAGCATACGCTCCAATGGTTGGGTTTTTCCCAATCTTAGCGGTGGGTGCAATGATGGCAGTCGGATGAATGCCTGTTTGCACATGCTCAAATAAACCGCTTACTGAAGCATATGCCAAATAAGCATCTTTAACCAGCACAATAACGGTGTTTGGCAACGTAGGTAAATCATTGGCGAATCGCTCTGATACCAATACCACGCCTGCTTTAGTTTGTGCCAACTTAGGCAAATAGTTTGCTTTTGCCAAAAATGACAGCGATTCGTTATTCGCCTCTGATAAGTTTGCTACATGGCTAACAGAGGCATCAATATCCACCAGCTGGCATTTATTGATGACTTTTTGGCAAGACTCTATGGCGGTGATTAATTCATCTAGCAAAATCATGACTTAAAATACGCTGCCGATTTGAAATTGGATATTTTCCACTTGGTCACCCTCTTTTTCATTAAGTGGTTGAGCATAACTGATAGAAATAGGACCAATTGGTGTGTACCACGTCACACCTGCACCCACACTATAACGAAGCTCTTTATCCTGTTCAATGTAAGTTAAGTTACTATTACTAATGCCAAGCTCAGGCAGATTTATCGTTTCACTGTCAAGATCGGTGGTGTCAAAAACTTGACCTGCATCAAAGAAAATGACGGGACGCACTTGGTCTACCCAATCCCCTTTAAAAGGCATGGGCAAAATAAGTTCCGCCCCAAAAGTTGCCAAGGCATTACCGCCCACCTCTTCACCACGAAGATTACGCGAATCATTCGCCCACGCATAAGCACGAGAAGTTGGGCCTAGCGATGACGCTTCAAAGCCTCGTACCGAACCGTAGCCGCCTGCATAGAAATTCTCATAAAATGGTAAATCATTACCATAACCCAAACGGGCGTGCCCACGTATCACTGCACCCTTCCAAAGCGGATAATAGGCATTGGCACGATAAACCATTTTTTGGTATGTCTGATCACCAAAGCCTAAGGTTAAGTCCACATTATGACTGACTCCTTTGGTGGGGAAAACCGGCTTATCAAGACTAGAATAACTCCAACCCAGCACCCCACCATAGGTTGAATAATCATTGGTAAAACTGTCATCGACCAAATCGGTGGTGCTACCCTCATCTATCGAGCCGCCCTCTGCTAACAGCTGCTTGACATTGGCAATCCCCATGTAACGACCGCCACGCACTTTGGTATTATCCAGTGTCAAACCACCGCTTAGGCGTTGCTTTTCATCAATGGGATAGCCATAAATCAAGCTTGCTCCATAAGAGTCTAGTACATAATTAGAGATATTTTTGTCATCGTATTTGGTCTTACGATAATAGGCATTGACACTCTGAGAGACGCCATTGACGGTAAAGTATGGGTCTGTCATGCCCAGACTGTAATTATCTCTTGTCTCTGAACGGCTAAATGACATATTAACTCTGTTACCTGTTCCCATAAAGTTAGACTGCGATAAGTCCACTTGGAAAGTCATACCTCCGCTTTGAGAGTAGCCTGCAGCGATGGTCGATGAACCTGATGGCTGCTCTTCTACGGCATAATTGACATCTACTTGGTCGGGGCTATTTGGTACAGGTCTTACGTCCACTTTGACGTCTTTAAAAAATCCCGTACGCATAAGCCTAGCCCGAGAAAGCTGGATTTTTTGGTTGGAAGCTAACGCCCCTTCTAGCTGACGCATTTCGCGACGCAATACCTCATCCTTGGTTTTTAGGTTGCCCGTGAAGTTAATACGACGGACATAGACAGGACGCACAGGGTCAATATAATAATCCACATCTACGGTCAATGTTTCATCGTTGATTCTTGGTACAGGACGGATTTGAGCATAATAATAGCCATCATCACCGAACTTGCCTGCGATGTCAGAGGTAGTCTCATCAAGCTCTTTTTGAGAATAGGTGCTGCCTTCTCTAAATTTAACCAATTCTCTGAGTTCATCAGTCTTATAGGTGGGATTGCCAAGAAATTGAATGCCGCCAAATTTATACTGTTGACCTTCGCTGATGCTTGCCTCGATGAAGACTTTCTTTTTCTCATCATCAATGTTTAAGGTGGCGTTATCAACGTTAAAACGCACAAAACCATCATTTAGATACTTCGCTTTAACATTTTCAAGGCTGGCGTTGAGTTTTTCTTGGCTGTAACGGTCAGCCTTGGATAAAGGATTCCATTTTTTATCCTTAACTACGAACTCATCTTTGAGATCTTCATCACTAAAATGCGTGTTGCCAATAATGTTGATGTCCACCACTTTAGCAGGCTTGCCCTCGATGAAGTTGATGTCTAATTTAACACGATTGCCATCGAGCTCCGTCTGCTTCACCTCAACATCGGCATTATAATAGCCTTGTGAAATGTACTGATTCTCAAGCTCGCTCTCCAAGGTTTTGACGGTCGCCTGTTTTAGAACCCTACCCACCGCCAGACCTGCGCTTTCCAATCCTTGTTTTAGACCCTCATCAGGAATGAGCTTATTGCCATCAAAATTTAATTCAGCAATTAATGGGCGTTCCACAACATGAAATACCACACGTCCCTCATTCACATCCGCCTGCACATTGGAGAACTGCTCGGTAGCATAAAGTGTACGAATACTATCAGCCAAGGCATCTGGGGTTAATGTCTGACCAACTCTTATTGGCAGTCCCACTTGTAGGCTCTGTGGGGTTACGCGGCTAAGACCACTAAACTCAATGGCACTCACCAGCTCATCAGCGTAGGCAGCAGTTGTCATAACCATCATCACAGATACGGTCAAGGTTTTTGTCAGAAAAGAAGTACTCATAACAGATTCACTCAAAATCATCTTATACATCAACAATCACATAACATACACAAATGTATTGATGGCGATTGCCATGGCAAATATAAATTAATCAAAATATGGAGTAAGTTAAGCCAAAAAAGCGTTTTTGGCAAGTAAAATCATCAATTTTTTAAAAATTTTTGGCAATTCTTACATAATCCTTGCCAAAACAATGCTTAACCAAAAACTCTTGAAATATCGTTACCAATAGCAAGCACCATGAAACCAAGCAGTAATAACATGCCCGCTTGCAATCCTAGTATTTGCAATCGTTCATTCATTGGCTTACCCACGATAAGCTCATAAGTATAAAAAACCAGATGTCCGCCATCTAGCACAGGTATCGGCAGTAGGTTTAGCACCGCCAAAGAAAGACTGATGAGTCCTGCCGTGGATAGCACCTGCATCCAGCCCATTTGTATGCTGTCTTTAGATACCTGAGCGATGGTAATTGGTCCTGACAGATTCTCAATACCAATGAGTCCAGTAATCATTTTACTGATGGATTTAACCGTCATGACAGACAAATCATAGGTTTTTATTAGGGCTTTTTGCAAGGCTTGGGTAGGGGTATAACTTACCATCATCTTATAATCATCCGGAACGCTGATGTCCACCTGCTGAACTCTAGCTCCAATCTGCCCAATCGTGCGATGGTCTACTTTAACAGCTCTAGGCATGACCGTGATGTCTTGTGCTTGACCGTCTCGAATCACACCAAAAGTTAATACTTTTTCAGGATTATTTTGAATCATCTCAGCAGCAGTTAGCCAATCATGTATCTCTTGTCCATCAATGTGACTGATGGTATCGCCTGCTTTTAGTCCCATCAGTGCTCCAGCCCCATCAGGCGTCAATGAACCAATCACAGGAGGAATGTTAGGTCGCCAAGGCAATGTCCCAAGTGAGGTCAATGGGTCTTTTCCCTTATCTTCTGCTTGCATAAAATCACTAATGGTAACCGTTTTTTCACCTTTGTCGGTTGCTACCATGACCGTCCCGTGCTCTCCCATGCGGTCAGCCAAGGCAAAGTTCACACTCTCCCATGTCGGTGTTGCCTTGCCGTCAATACGCTCGATGGTCTCACCCACCATAAGCCCGCTTGCTTCGGCAGGACTGCCACTAACAATTCGTCCTATTTTAGTAGAAAGCTGCTCACTTGGCTGCAAGAACAGCACAAAAAATAACCCGATGGCGATGAGAAAATTCATGATTGGACCTGCCGCCACGATGGCAATTTTTTTTAAGGGGTGTTGATTGTTAAACGCCAAATGTCGTTCGCTTTCATTAACTGCCCCCTCTCGCTCATCGAGCATTTTGACATATCCACCTAACGGTATCGCACAGATGCGATAATCGATACCCGTCTTTGGGCTTGTCCAACCAAAAAGCCGCTTACCAAAGCCGATGGAATAGGTTAACACCTTAACTCCGCATAGCCGAGCCACGATGTAATGACCCCATTCGTGCAAAGCTACCAAAGGGGTAAGCACCAATAAGGCGGACAAGAACAGATATAAAGCGGTCATGTTGTGAGCTTTCTCTATAATGAAGACAGGTTAGCAAGTCAGATGGTGTTATTGGTTGTTATTCGGACACGTTCATCAAACGCCAAGATATCGCCAATGTCATGAAAATGACGAGTAAATTCCTTAGCCAGCCCATCATCATGCAGTACTTTTTCCACCACATCGGCAATGTCAGTTAGGCGAATGCGACCTTGCAAAAAAGCCGAGACTGCCACTTCATTGGAAGCATTAAGAGCAATACATGCCCCATTACCCAGTTTGGCAGATTGGCGTGCTAATTTTAATGCTTTGAATTTTACTTTATCGGGACGAATGAAAGTTAGTGCGGATAACTCAAATAAATCCAAAGACTTAACACCACTCTCCATGCGATTTGGAAAAGCCAAAGCATGGGCGATTGGCGTTCTCATGTCAGGCTCACCAAGCTGTGCCAATACAGAGCCATCAGCATATTCCACCATAGAATGCACGATACTTTGAGGGTGTATGGCAATGTCAATACGCTCCTCGGGCAAACCAAATAAATGACACGCTTCGATGAGTTCAAGCCCTTTATTCATCATTGTTGCACTGTCAATAGATATTTTTTGCCCCATGCTCCAATTAGGGTGCTTGATGGCTTCTTGGATGCTGGCATTTTTCATGTCATCAAAGGATTTGTCTAAAAACCCGCCACCACTGGCGGTTAACCATAATTTTTTTATGCCAAAATCTTTTTGGTGGATGACTGTCCTATCCTGTTGTATCTCTTTTGGTAAACATTGAAAAATGGCATTATGTTCGCTGTCAATGGGTAGAATGGTCGCTCCATGTTGGCAAGCGGTGCTCATAACCAAATCACCTGCCATGACCAGGCTTTCTTTATTGGCAAGTAAAACAGTTTGCCCTGCTCTAGCCGCAGACAATGTTGAGCCTAGTCCTGCCGCACCAACAATGCCTGCCACAACTTTTTCCGCTCCTTTATCACTTGCCAAATCCGCCAAACCCTCCTGACCACCCACCACGTCTATTGATAGCTGAGCTGCCTGTAAACGATGAGCAAATTCATCCACCTTTTGTGACGGTACACAGACACGACTGGGACAAAATTCTTGGCATAACTCAAAGAGTTTATCCAAACGACCAAAACCTGACAAGGCATAGACTTGCAAATCAAAGGAAGCCTCTTTGTTTTGACGGATAATATCTAGCGTACTATCCCCAATAGAGCCTGTGGCACCAAGTACGGTAATGTTCATCAGAGAATACCTTTTAAATCGCCCAATGCAGGTAAGATGTTCGCCCGCACAAGTATCCACACCCCAAGTGCAAAGACAGGTGTGGCAGACAGCAACGAGTCAATACGGTCAAGCACGCCTCCGTGTCCTGGCAATATAGTGCCAGAGTCCTTAATGCCTGCTCGTCGTTTTAGCATCGATTCGAACAAATCACCAAGTACACTTGCCAATACTGTTAAAGCGGACAAACCCAAGAAGGCAATCAATGCCATGCTGTCTAATTTTAACCCAAAGCCGACACCCACACCCACCAGCCCTGCTGTTATCAAGCCACCAATCAAACCCTCTACCGATTTATTAGGGGAGACATTTGGGGCAAGTTTACGTTTACCCAACTTTCGCCCCACGAAGTAGGCACCGCTATCTGCACACCATACGAGCAGAAATACATACATGAGCCACCACGAAGAGACTTGCCATAGGCTATACATGGCAGTGATACTGGCGGTCAAAATTACCACACCCATAAAAAACAGTCGTCTGCCATACCATTTTTCTTGGGCAGGATAAACAAGCACCCATTTGGTCGCCATGAGCCATATCCCAAAGGACAGTACCCACCATATTGCCCACGTTGCAGGGATGAAGACGCTAACAAGCGTGACTATCAGTGTAAGAGCGATAAACTGAGCAGGTTGTCTACGTTTTGGCATGAGTTTTGTCCACTCATGAGAAGCGATCAGCACACCGACTGTCAGGAGTGGCAAAAATAAAATCGGCAACCGACTGGCAAACATCGCCACTCCCACGATGATTACCAGAACGACTGCTGTTTTGATACGTTGCCACATGATGTTTGCCTTCTGTGATGATGCTAAAAATTAATGATGACACTATTAAAATGAATGATCTTTTATCTGTTCACTGGTTTTACCAAAACGCCTTTCTCTATCCCCAAACATCTTTATCATCTCATCTAACTCATCCACGCCAAAATTTGGCCACAAAGTTTTGGTAAAAAACAGTTCAGCATAAGCTGATTGCCATAATAAAAAGTTAGAAATGCGAAATTCGCCCCCTGTACGAATCAGCATGTCCACATCGGGCAAATCAGACAGTGCCACCTCTTCAGAAACACGTTCGCTATCAATGTCATCTGGATGCAACTCACCAGCATACACTTTTGACGCCAATGCCCGACACGCTTGGGCAATATCCCATTGACCGCCATAACTGATAGCAATCACCAAAGTCATTTTATCAAAATGAGCGGTCTTAGCCTCCGCCTCTGCCATCAATGCTTGTAATTCATCATTTAACATACCTCTGTCACCAATGAATCGCAGGCGAACTTGGTATTTATTCATGCGAGGTATCTGCTCATGAATGGTACTCTTCAAAAGACGCATGAGCAGCTCCACCTCCGCAGGTGGTCTTGACCAGTTCTCTGATGAGAATGCAAACACCGTCAAAACCTGAACCCCAATTGCCAAACAATGCTCCACAATAGGGTCAAGAGCATCTTTACCCCTGATATGCCCTGCACCTGTTTGCAGTCCATGGGCTTTACCATAACGGTTATTACCATCCATGATGATGGCAATATGACGTGGCACTGAGGCTGATGATGTGAGTGAGTGATTTGACATGGTGGTTTAATGTATTTGGTTTTTGGGGTTTGATGTTTTTAAATTTTAAGATGATTTAAAATTCCATTTGAAGGCATGAAGCTTGTGATATTGTTGTGATGATGGATAATCTTTGGAGGATTAAACATGGGTAATAAATCATTGTCATCATACTCCAGCAATTTGGCATTCACCCATTTTTGAACTTTCCATTTGACTTTTCATCATAAATTTAATAAAAAGTTTCGATGAAACACTTAGGTAAGTCACATGATTGCCTGTCCTCATGCTCCACCTCTGTATGCTGCAATTCATCACTATCAAGATAAAATACTGCATCCGTGACCACACCACATTAAATTTTAAAATCAAGATCAGTCATATCAGACGGCACCGAAATATCAGCAGAACTGCTGTTATCAAAGGCGATAATATTAGCAACCAATAAACAACTCATGAGCGATGTGATATTTGCCCTATTTTGGTGTCATGATGGGTTCAAAATAAAGCAATCCTCACTCAATTATTCACAAAAAAACTTGCTAGTAGCAACATGATTATTGCTGGTAGCAAGTTTTGCAACCATCAGACTTCCATCAGTTCGCTTTCTTTTTTAGATAGGCGAGTATCGATGCCTTTGATGAAATCATCGGTCATTTTTTGGATGTCTGTTTCGGCACGACGCTCATCATCTTCACTGACTTCTTTGTCTTTGACCAGTTTTTTGATGTCGGTCAGCATATCACGGCGGATATTACGCACCGACACACGTGCCGACTCAGCATCGGCACGAGCCAGTTTTTGCATATCACGACGAGTCTCCTCGGTCAGTGCTGGCATGGGCACACGAATCACATCGGCAGTCATGGGATTTAGCCCCAAATCCGCCTCACGAATCGCCTTGTCCACCGCCTGCACCATGGAGCGATCAAAGGGCTGTACGAGCAGTGTACGGCTGTCTTCTACGTTCACGCTTGCCACTTGGTTTAGGGGCATGTCCGAACCATAATAGCTGACCATCACGCCTGATAAGATGCCAGGGTGAGCACGCCCTGTGCGTAGCTTGGCAAATGCCCCCTCTAAGGCATCTATGGCTTTTTCCATACGGGCTTTGCCGTCTGATTTGATTTGGTTAATCATAATAAAATCCTATCTTTTACACGTTTCAATAAATAAAAATCATCAATAAAATCAATGATAGACACGAGTACCCTCAGTTTCACCCATGACGACATTAAGCAGGGCGTTAGGCTTATTCATGTCAAAGACCTGTAATGGCACATTATGCTCACGGCATAAAGCAATGGCGGTCAAGTCCATCACCCCAAGCTTGCGTTCCAGCACTTCATCAAAGGACAAGCTGTCATACTTAACAGCATCCTCATGCACGCTTGGGTCTTTGTCATACACGCCATCTACTTTGGTGGCTTTTAGGATAAGACCTGCCTCAATCTCAATACCTCGAAGGCACGCTGCCGTATCCGTGGTAAAAAATGGATTGCCCGTCCCTGCCACGAACACACACACCTCGCCATTATTTAGATGGCGAATGGCTTCACGACTAGAATAAGGCTCGCCGATGGTGGCGATATTTAGAGCGGACATCAGGCGACATTTGATGTTGCGGCGAACCAGTGCATCACGCATGGCAAGTCCATTCATTACGGTCGCCAGCATACCCATCTGATCGCCTGTCACACGTCCCACCAAGCCTTCTTTTTGTAGGGTGCTGCCACGGTATAGATTACCGCCGCCCACAACTATCCCCACCTGAACCCCAAGACCACGCAGATGAGCGATAGACAGGCTCATCTGATCTAAAATAGAAGCGTCAATACCCATGTCCCGACCACCTGCCAACGCCTCACCAGAGAGTTTTAGGAGAATGCGAGAGAACTTAGGGGTTTTATCATTGGGATTATGTGGATAAATATCTGACATGACGCACCTATCTTGATTTAAATACAAATTAAGTAATTTTAGCACATTTTGTCAAATATTGAAAATGAAAAAAGGCGAGATTCTCATCGCCTTTTTATGACATCATCTGACTAATTGACTTTGGTCAGCTCCATGCTCATGACTTTACCGTCATTGGTTTGGCTGACTTTAACCGGCAGATAGTTTAGGCTTGGGGCGAGCCAGAAACTGGTGGCACGATCTTTATCATCATGCACGCGATCTATGCGAATCACGTCATAAGTACCTGCTGGCACCGTGATTTTGCTGCTGCCTGATTTCTTAAATTTGGTGGTTTCTATCTGATTTTTCTTCACCAACGCATAACTGCCGCTAAATTTGCCATTAATCAGCTCTTGACGAATTTGGGCTTCTAGGCTCAAATCATCATACGCCTGCCCTTTCATTTTTAGGGTGGTGGATTTGCCTTTGTAAGTACTGACCACCGAATTGGCGGTATTGTTAAATTTGATGTTGTGCGTGCGTCCCACACCCAACACCTTAACCGACATGTTAGAGCTGGACGGCACGATTTTACCACCTGATAAGTTAAAGTTTGCCGATTGATTGACGCTTGCCACGCCTGCGGCACTGGCTTTGACTTGGTAGCTGTAACTGTTGCCATTTTTGGTTAAGGTGCGAGTTGCCGTGCCTGATTTGCCATCCGCCTTGACACTATAAGTGGCAGAAAAGCCTGACAAATCAGCAGCTTGGGCAGATAAGCTTGCCCCCATCATCACAGAGGTGCTAAGCGTGGCGATGGTGGTGGTTTTGAGTAGGGTTGAGTAAAAAGACATGGTCATACCTCTTTTTATAAGTTTAGTTTATGAGCCTAATTTGACATGATAAACATCAGCCCCCTTATAATGGACAAATTTTGTTACAATTTCAAGGGGTAAACGGTGGCGATTTGTAGCATTTTGTGAGAGAACTTTCTCAAACCTTATTTTATTTTTATTGACGATAAAGCAAAATTTTTGTTATATATGTGCACTTCATGTTTTAGACTAAGGGTGTTATCATAGAACCTTTATGCGTAGATTTGAAGGGTTTTTGTCATGTTAAAATCAGTGATAAAATATGTGGCGTTGCTTTTTGGTTGTCTTGTCGCCATTTTTTTATGTTTTTATTTTTATCTTATCAGTCAAACCACCCAACAAGGCGACATCACTTGGTATTCTTGCTATCGCCCTGCTTATGTGTCATGGTTTATCATACCACCACCCGTGCGCCTGCAATGTACGACCATTCGTGTGCCTGTGGATTATACCAAGCCTGACGGCAAGAGCTTCACCCTGCCTCTGACACGCCTGCCAAGCAAAAATCCTCACCCCATTGGCGAGCTGCTCATCTTAGATGGTGGACCCGGTGCTCATAGTCTTGACGCCAGCATGTTTCTCTTTGATGACTATGGTCAGACCGTCAAGGATAATTTTAACCTCCTAGGCTATGCTCCTCGTGGCGTTGGTGCCTCTCATCCTGCCATAGACTGCGGCGGTGTAGAGGAGATGGACGACACGGGCAAAACGAACGCCAAAGCCTACATGGATGCTTGCATGCAGCATACCGGTGCGGATGTCTTGCCTTTTATCAGCTCAAAGGAGGTGGTTAAAGATTTGGATAACATTCGCTCGCAACTGGGCGTTGCGACATGGAGCATGGTGGGTTATTCCTATGGCACAAAGCTTGTTGCCAAGTATGCCGAGCATTATCCACAGCACCTGCGAGCAGGGGTGATGGACGGCGTGGTGGACACCAGTGAAGACTTATTCACCATTTTAAATAACCAATACAAAGGGGCTCAGCTCGCTTTTGATGCATTCATGAAAAGCTGTCAAGACAGCTGTATTTTTGACCAGACAGGCGACCCAAACGCTGCCTTTATTGCCAAACTGACCGAGATTTCCGCCAAAAACTTGACCGACAAGAACGGCGATAAGATAGACAGTCAAAGCATTTTGGAAATCATCAATGAAAACATCAACGAGGAGGCTTATTGGGCGGAGATGATGACCATGCTAAGTGAGCTGGACAGAGGCGAGACAAGCGAGTTTAACACCCAAAAACTCTTGTCTGAATTTATTGAAGACAGGTTTAGCGAAGATGCATTATCTCTTGTCAATTGTGCCGACTCCGCCCCCAAACTCTCCAAAGACGACTACATCAAACACGCCAAACAAGTGGACGCCCAAGCTCGCTATGATGACATCACACCAAAGTCAGATGAGGATTATCTAGACGCCTGTTATTATTGGCCGTGGCAAGCTGCCGATGATTTGGATGAAAACCTGATTACAGATAACACGCCCAACCTGCTGTTCGTCGCCCAAAAATATGACCTTGCCACGCCCCTTGCTAACGCCATCACCATGGCACGACGCTTTGATGACACGCTCATCTATACGCCTTACCATGGACATACCGTCAGTTTGTCAGGAATAAACCCATGCGTTGATGATTATGTGGTTCAGTATTTACTTAACCCAAAAATAAGCTTTGATAACAAGATGATTTTATGTGAGTGATAAAATTTTTGAAATTTATCTTGAAAATTTTGACCCTAAACACCATTTTTAGGTCAATCTGGTATTGACCAGTTTTTTAATCGTTTTTACAAAGTTAATGGAGAAATGCTATGCCAATCCGTCCTTTACATGACCGTATTGTCGTTCGTCGCACCGAGGAAGAACAAAAGACCGCCGGTGGCATTTTACTGCCAGGGTCTGCTCAAGAAAAACCCCAGCAGGGCGAAGTGATTGCCGTGGGCAATGGTCAGCTTGTAGATAACGTCAGCCTATTTTCAAGCGGCGTGCGTCCTTTGGATGTAAAAGTGGGCGATAAAATTCTTTTTGGTCAGTACGCAGGTCAGACCGTCAAAGTCGATGGCGAAGAACTGCTCATCATGAAAGAGAGTGACGTTTTAGGCGTTCTTGAATAACCCACACAGTGTTAGCACTTTTGTGTCTTACACCTTCTAAACTTACGATATATCTAACACAACAAAGAGAGAAAAAATATGGCAAAAGATGTAAAATTTGGTGTATCTGCCCGTGAAAAAATGATTGATGGCGTAAACATCCTAGCAGATGCTGTTAAAGTCACCCTAGGTCCTAAGGGACGCAACGTCGTGATTGACAAATCTTTTGGTGCTCCTACTATTACCAAAGATGGTGTGTCAGTTGCCAAAGAAATCGAGCTAGAAGACAAGTTTGAGAACATGGGTGCTCAGCTGGTGCGTGAGGTTGCCTCCAAAACCAATGATGTGGCAGGTGATGGTACAACTACCGCAACCGTACTGGCTCAAGCCATCTTGGTAGAAGGCATGAAAACAGTCGCTGCTGGCATGAACCCCATGGATCTAAAACGTGGTATCGATAAAGCAACTCGTGTTGCTGTTGAGCAAATCCATGCTCTATCTACCCCTGCCGATGATTTCAAAGCCATCGCTCAGGTCGGCTCTATCTCTGCCAACTCCGACAGCAAAATTGGCGAGCTCATCAGTGAAGCCATGAAAACGGTTGGCAAGCAAGGCGTGATTACCGTAGAGGAAGGTTCAGGCTTTGAGGATACTTTGGAAGTGGTTGAGGGCATGCAGTTTGACCGTGGCTATATCAGCCCCTACTTTGCCAACAAGCAAGACAGCCTAACCTGCGAATTTGACAATCCTTTCATTTTGCTTGTGGACAAAAAAATCTCAAACATCCGCGAGATTGTGCCTCTTTTAGAGCAAGTCATGCAGACCAGCCGCCCACTTCTCATCATCGCAGAAGATGTTGAAAACGAAGCCTTGGCAACTTTGGTGGTGAACAACTTACGTGGCGGACTCAAAACCTGTGCTGTCAAAGCTCCTGGTTTTGGCGATAGACGTAAAGCCATGCTTCAAGACATCGCCATCTTGACAGGAGGTGTTGTTATCTCAGAAGAGGTGGGACTAAGCCTAGAAACTGCCACTCTAGAACATTTGGGCACTGCTAAGAAAGTCACTGTTGGCAAAGAAAATACTGTGATTGTAGATGGTGCAGGCGAAAAAACCCAAATTGACAGCCGTGTTGAATCCATTAAGCGTCAAATTGAAGAGTCCACTTCTGACTATGACAAAGAAAAACTCCAAGAACGCGTTGCCAAACTCTCTGGCGGTGTGGCAGTCATTAAAGTTGGTGCTGCCACCGAAACCGAAATGAAAGAGAAAAAAGACCGTGTTGATGATGCCTTGCACGCTACTCGTGCCGCCGTGGAAGAGGGCATCGTACCAGGTGGTGGCGTAGCTCTAGTGCGTGCTTTGGCCGTGCTAAGTGACCTAAAAGGTGACAATGACGACCAAAACGCAGGTATTAATATTCTAAAACGTGCGATGGAAGCACCACTTCGCCAAATCGTAACCAACGCTGGTGATGAAGCCTCTGTCATCGTTAATGAAGTCAAAAACGGTTCAGGCAACTACGGCTACAATGCTGCTACAGGTGAATATGGTGACATGCTAGAGATGGGCATTCTCGACCCTGCCAAAGTAACTCGCTCAGCACTAGAACACGCCGCTTCTGTGGCAGGTCTTATGCTGACCACTGAAGTGATGATTACCGATAAACCTGCCAAAGACGAGCCAGCCATGGCAGGTGGTATGGGTGGCATGGGAGGTATGGGCGGCATGATGTAATCACTTGCCAAACAAACCTAGCAGCCCAAGAAAAAGACTTGTCAGATGACAAGTCTTTTTTTATATGCTTTTTGTGGCACTTCTACCACATCACACTTATCGCGGTATTTGAGTTCATCACCTGCCTTATCACGCACTCTATTGCATTTAGCTAAACTCTAGAATGGGTAAAATACGAGCGTCATCTTAAAACTTATCCACAACCTATCTGCATCTCACTTCTGCATCTTCTTTGTGAAACATGATGGTCATATTGGTTAAATTTACCAAAAATTAAGCAATAATTATTTTATAAGTTACTGATTTTATTTATATAATTTTTGATAAAAATAATGTATAAATCTTAATCAATCAACTGCCATCGCACGTCATTAGGTTATTTTCACAAAAAATAATAAAGTTATCCACAGGCTTATCCACAGATTTTGGGGAAAAGTTTTTGTCTAATTTTTAGCCTATTTCAGACCCAAAAAATGGCAAGTAAAAACAACTACTTGCCAACTTTTTATGAAGATTTAAAAAACCTTTGCTGTGAAACCTTGACTTTTAAAAATCTCCCCCTACCATCATTGCCGCTTTTACCATATCCTGTGCATGAATACCAAATTTCGCCTCTTCTGCCAGCTCATCGCCCAGTATACCATGCCATGCCACCACCTCATGAATGCTCATATCTGCTCCTATCAGCATGCCTGACAACACATCGCCCATGCCTGCGGTCGCCATAAAAGCATTGCCGAATGGACAAACTTGCACCGCATGACCATCAAAACTTAAGCTATTAGCTCCTTTGATGACCCATTGTCCGCCGTATCTTTCATACAAGCGATATAACGCACCAAGCTTATCGGCGTTAACCTCGGACACGCTGATGTTGAGCAGTCTGGCTGACTCTGCCGAATGTGGCGTCATCATCACATGCTGGGGCAGTCGGTCTGTAGTTTTCGCCAAAAAATACAAAGCATCGGCATCGAGTACCACTCTATCAAAGGCATGATGTCGCACTCTATCCATGACTTGATCAAAAATCATCTCTGCCCAGTCATCGCGACCCAGTCCCATACCAAACGCCACACGAGTAAATGTCGCTAATCTATCCATATCACGCTCAATGTCAGCCACCATCACATTCGGTGAGCGTGTCAGCATGGCACTGTGATGGACATTATGGCACATGGCAGTCACTCGCCCCGCTCCCATGCTCATCGCCATCTGACTTGCCATGATGACCGCACCCCCCATGCTCGCATGACCACCAACCACCGCCACCGTACCAAAATCGCCCTTATGAGCAGTGGATTTTCGCACAGGTATTTTAGGTTTATCTGATAAAAAGGCTGTTGCCAACAGTTTTTTATCAGGTGGTATTAAGGGCAGATTTACCACTTTGCCCACCACCTCTTTTGCCACTCCTGTAAATAGACCCATTTTTAACCCCATCACACATAATGTCATGTCCACTTTGGTACATACGGGCATGGGTATGCCTCTGTCAGGGTGTAGACCGCTTGGTATATCAAGGGCGATTTTGATGCCTGCTTGGGCATTAAAGTTGTGGATGATGTCTTGGTGGGATTTATCAAGCTGTCTGTCTAACCCATTGCCAAACAAAGCATCTAAATGTATCACCCTCTCAAATTGACGAGTCATGTTCGCCACATCAGTACATATCAGCACATCAGCACCCAGTGACTTAGCATGGACAGCATCGATGCTTTTTGGTGGATGTGGGGCAATGATTTGTATCTTAAAACACTCATCATCTAGTCCATCTGCCAAATATTTTGCCGTCAGATAACCATCCCCGCCATTATTGCCCACACCGCACCATACGATGATATCGGCTGATTTTATATTATCTTTTTGAATGATGTCCATGACTTGCATAGACATTGCCAAACTTGCCTGCTGCATGAGACCAAAAGAGCTGTTACCATCGGCAAACCAACGCCCCTCCCAGTCTTGGATACTCTTGGAGGTATAAATAGGTATTAGATTCATAAAGCCTCGCTGTCTCATTATGCCTACAATTATTTTAATTGCTTATTTTGTTACTCTGCGTCATGCACATCAAGGCATGGCACACCACTATGAAACCGCAACTCCCCATCAGGGCTATCTATCAGCTCTGCCTCCACCTGCCGAAAAAATGTCACTCTCTCTTCTATCGGCTCATCAGACACTGACTGGGCAAGTGCCAAATAATCCTCATAATGACGGCTTTCAGATTTTAATAGGTATTTATAATATTTTGACAGCCTCTCATCATCAATCACATCTGCCAGTGCCGAGAATCGCTCGCATGAACGTGCCTCAATGAATGCACCAATAATGAGTATGTCTATCATGCCCGCAGGCTCCCACGTCCTTTTGTGCTTAAGCAGCCCTTTGGCATATCGCCCCGCAGGTAGATGCGACCATTCGATACCACGCTCTTTCATCAGTGACAGCACCTGTTCATAGTGCAGCATTTCCTCTCGCACAAGTTGAGCAAGCCTTTCTTGCAGCTCACGATGAAACTCATAACGAAAAATCAGATTCATCGCCGTACCTGCTGCCTTTTTTTCGCAGTTGGCGTGGTCTTGCATGAGCAGAGGCAGGTTATCTTTGGCAACAGACAGCCACGCCTTAGAGGTTTTTGCACCCAAAAAAGTGTGAATATGACTGATGTCAGTTTTGGCTTTTGCACGGCTTGTGATGAAGCTCAGGTCATCCTCTAATGATATATCGCTCATAGGCATCCTTATTAAATAAGTAATATGGTATTGTAGCATGATTTTTGATGAGTGTTTAGCACCTTGGTAGCGACTTGCTTTGTTAGGTAGTAGCATCAAAAATTGGCTTGTTCTCTTTTTTATATGATTCTTGCATAACTCTTTTAGCAACCAAATTTTCATCAAAAACCACCAAAAATTAGTCAAAATCAGCGTTGTAACCAAAAATCATTCTCAAGTTTTACAATTTTTTTGGAAATCAGTAACATATTAACTCATTGATAAATATATAATTTTAAAAAATAATTAAAAAAAATGTGAATTTTTGTGATAAAAGGTGTTGCAAAATATGTCAAAATTGGTATCCTATACGTAGGGTATGGCGTTGAATAGATGGATTAATATCCTAGTAACATACTTGACATGAATGTGTAAGTTTTAGCAGTGATTGTTGGGTTGTCATTAAGATGTCATGAAATCATGATGAAATACCTGTATGGAAGTAACTTTAATAAACCATAATGAGCTGTTAAGTGATTGATGCCTCATTATACTGGGTGCAAGCGTACAGCAGCCCCATCACTAAAAATGTCAGTGGAGAAACCCATGAAAAAACTACTTTTAGCGTCAGCCGTTGCTGCTTTGTCTATTACAGCTGCCCAAGCTGCCCCACAAATCTATGGTAAAGTGTTCCTAACACTTGATGTGCAAGATGGCGATGAAGGCAGTGCATCAGACGATTCACGCACTCAACTAAACTCTAATGCTTCTCGCATTGGTATCAAAGGTTCAGAGCCTTTGACTGCCAATACTGATATCCTTTATCAATTGGAATATCGCGTAGACGTGGATAATGAGCGTGGCAGCAATGACCGCAACTTTGAGGCTCGTGACACCTACCTAGGTCTTGCTAACAAGCAATATGGTACTTTGGTCGCAGGTCGTCTAAGTGCTATTGATGATTACATTGATTATACTACTGTTGTTAAAGGCGGTGTCGTTGGTGGTGACGATGTGTTGGCATCATTTAGCGAGCCACGTGCTAACAACGCTTTTGCCTACTTCTCACCTGAAACCAACGGTTTACAATTCATGGGTATGTATGCCCTTGATGAGATGAAAGGCAATGACAATCGCACTGGCAACGACACCTTTAATGGCGACGGTTATGGTGTGGGTGTTAAATATGAGCCTAACAATGCCCCTTACAAGCTAGGTGCTACTTATATTGGTGCTAACAATGCCTTGGCTGGTGAAAAATTAACCGCTCTACGTGTCAGTGGTGCATATGGTCTTAGTCCTGTCTTGACAGTCGCTGGTCTGTATCAGCACACCGATTTTAGCACTGATGACAACGAAAATGCATTTGCTGTCTCTGGTAAATATAAAGTTGCCCAAACTCCTTGGACTACTTACGCTCAGCTAGACTTTGTTGACAACGTAGCAGGTAACTCAGAATCAGAAGCCACTCGTCTGGCTGTTGGTGGTGAGTACGCCTTTAACAAAGCAACCACAGGTCACGTTTATGGTGCTTACCTAAAAGAAGAAGTTGCCAATGAAGATGCTGACGCTTATGGCATCGGTGCTGGTATCGAATACAAGTTCTAATTTGCATCTATATCATTCCAAACAAAAACCCACCTTTATGGTGGGTTTTTGTGTATGGATACCATTAAGTATGATAAAGCCTCGATTAATTTTTAACGCATCATGAATCAACTATCTGTAACGACCATTAGTGTTAGCCAATGATGCCAACTTACAAAAATCCTCTTCAGATACCATGTCACGACGAATGATGACATGATGCACTCTTTCAAATGGCACGCTGACATAAAACCCAAGTTTTAGCACCCGACCCATCGCTGTTACCTCGTGTAGATGTGCTTGCCACACCTCTCGCCTACTCTCATCATAAACACCTAAATACCACACATCATCAACCGCTTTAACCGACATTTCATGAACAGGGGTTGCACCCAAGTCATCTAACCACAGACAGCCGACAGCCACCATCAGCACGATGACATACTGCCACCATGCCACATTCATCATTATCATAAGCATCAGAGTAACTGCTGTCATGCCTATTTTGGCATACTGGTCGTGACGAGATGGCTTGATGGTGGTATCGATAAACATGAGGCATATAATCAAACTAGAGCATTGGGGCGTGCTTAAGTGTTTTCATTTTATGGATAAGATGGCTTACTTTATCATCATCAGGACTGGCTTGCCCTAAGAAAAACAGTAACAAATCAGGGTCTTCGTGTGCTAACAATCGCTCAAACGCCTTTTGTTCATCATCATCTGCCAACAGATAATGAGACTTTACATAAGGATCAATATAAAAATCCAGCTCTTTTAAACCACGACGTGCCTGATAGATGATACGGCGTTGGTGCAGGGTGGGTTCTGGAAGTGATGTTGTCATGGCTTACCTTGTGTTGATAGATTTGCAATTGGTGATATTTTTGCATAAAATAGCTCAATTATCAACATTACCTATCATCAATACTGATTGCTCAAAACTTATCATGACAGCCTTACCTAGCTTTACACCACCTAAAATCATCTTTTTTGACATCGATGACACGCTTTACCTAAAATATAAAAACTATGTTCCAGACAGCACCAAAACCGCCTTACAGCATCTAAAAAAACAGGACATCATGATTGCCATCGCCACAGGTAGAGGTATTCGTGTGTTTCCATCTTCTGTGACAGAGCTCATCAATGAGATAGGGATAGATGTGTTCATCACGATTAACGGGCAGTATAATCAATATCAAGGTCAGTGTCTGGCTCATTTCCCACTCAGCCACGAGCAAATCATCAGCAGCACTAAGTACTTACAAAAACAACACATCGCCTACGGTTACATGACGCGTGACGAAATCATCACTTTTAGCCAAGATAAATACATGACGCAGGCTCTGACCTCACTACACATCCCCTATCGCATGGCTGATGGTTTTGATATGAATGTGCCTATCTATCAGATATTGGCGTTTTATGAGAATAATCAAAACATTGACCTGTCACATCATCTCAGCGACGATCTAAAAACGGTGCGTTGGCACACCTCAGGCGTGGATATTTTAGACGTTCATGGCTCTAAGGCACGGGGTATTAAGGCGGTGCTTAGAACACTTGGGTTGTCCATGACAGATGCTTGGGCGTTTGGCGATGGGTTAAATGACATCGAAATGTTGTCTGCGGTAGGGTTTGGTGTGGCAATGGGTAATGCTCACCCCGATTTAAAAGCGATAGCGAACTACGTATGTCCACGCCATGATGAGGATGGGATATTAAGAGGATTGCAAGCACTTGGGGTGATTTAGATGATGCCACAATACAGCATGTGCTGAATGCTGATGACACGGCTAGGCTTTTCAATCATTTGCACATCTTTTTATTTTAATGTTTATAAAATGTCAGTCGCATAAGCTGACTTATTTTGTATTTACCAAACATAAAGACAAATCACATTCACAATCTGTCTTTATGATGGTTTTATTTATAAATACATCAAATCATCGCATCGTCACAAACTCTTCAGACCCTGTCGGATGAATGGCAACGGTATTATCAAAATCTCTCTTAGTCGCCCCCATCTTAATAGCAACCGCAAAGCCTTGAATCATCTCATCAACACCAAAACCCACGCCATGTAGCCCCACGATTTTTTCATCCGCGCCTGCACACACCAGCTTCATACGGCATGGCTCACGATGGGCGGTGATGGCAGAGTACATGGGCGTAAAATTGGATTGATACACTTTGACATCATCGCCGTACTGTGTGTAAGCCTGCTCTTCGCTCATGCCTACCGCGCCAATAGGCGGATGGCTAAAAATTACCGTCGGCACAAGATGATAGTCCAAATGCTCATCAGGCTTATTATTAAAAAGCCTCTCGGATAATCTTCGTCCTGCCGCCACCGCCACTGGCGTCAGCTCAATACCATCTGCAATGATATCACCCACCGCATAAATACCTTTCACACTCGTATTTTGGAATTTATCGGTGATGATTTGACCCTTGTCATTGGTTGTTACGCCTGCTTTATACAGGTCCAAAGCGTCGGTTGCTGGTACACGTCCTGTTGCCCAAATCAAACATTCCACCGTTAAGGTCTCGCCATTATCAAAGTGAACAGTCAAATCTGTATTATTTTTATCAATCTTAATAGGATTGATGCCCGCATGAATGTGAACACCGTCTTTGCTCATCACATCCACCAACACATCCACAATATCCTTGTCAAAATTCTTCAAAATGCGGCTCCGTACACATAAATGCGTGTCTGACCCTAGGGCATTTAATACGCCTGCAATCTCCACCCCGATATAACCACTACCAACAATTGCCACTGACTTTGGCAGCTCGGTTAGTTCAAAAAACCCGTCAGAATCAATACCATACTCTGCTCCTGTAATACTCGGACGATGTGGGCGACCGCCTGTAGCAATCAAAATATGGTCCGCGGTGATGGTCTGGGTATCGCCGTTATCATGACGAATCTCTAGCGAATTTTTATCTAAAAATTTGGCAAATCCATGGATGAGTGTGACGCCATTTTTTTCAAAGGTGTTTTTATAAGACTGATGAATACGAGCGATATAGGCTTCACGGTTGTCACAAAGTTTGGTGAAGTTAAAGTGTTTGACATCGAGTTCAAAACCATAATCGGAGGCGTAGTGATGAATGGCGGTTGCCATATTTGCACCATACCACATCACTTTTTTTGGTACGCAACCCACATTAACACACGTACCCCCTATGTGGCGAGCTTCAATCACAGCACATTTTTTACCATACATGGCAGCACGATTGATGGATGCGATACCGCCAGAACCGCCACCGATGGCGATGTAGTCAAAATGCTTGTTCATGCTCATTACCTCTTGGTTTTAAAATGATGGTTTGTTAAATGATGATGAGTCATTGTACCACAGACCTAAGGTTATTTACCAAGGACTCTATTTATCAAAGCAGTTACGGTGACTTATTTTTTGCTGTCGTGATGGTGTATTATTTTAATAACTGCTTAACAATGCTCATCATCTGAGCGATGACCGTCTTATCTGTACGACCGTCCTGCCCATAGCGATGTCTGCGATACAACTCTTTTAGTTCATTGATGTTATCCACTGCCATCGGTCGAGCTGTTTTTAGCCTATCTAGATAGCTCAGATAAGGCTCACTTAGTCCACGACCGAGCGTCTTATCTTGCTTGGCAAGCCCTGCTGACAGCTGAAGTAGTGGCACATCAAGCACATGATAACGCCGTCTACGTCTGTACATCATTATTGCAATAAATAACGTAATGAGCACAAACATGCCCCCTGTCATCATCCAAAACTGCTGGGCTAGACTTTGGATATTAAACCATTTAAAGAGTGAGTTTCTCTGCTCGTCTTGGTCATAACCAACCACATTTTTTTGCCAATAATAACCCATTTGGTCAGAATAACGTCTTAGGGTTTGGAGCATTTTAAACTGCTGATAGCTCCATTGTCCTGACACTCCATCACCGAATAAAGAAGCTCCTCCTGCTTGGGTCACGGCATTCATGCCCTGATCTACACGCTCAGGCGAGACAAAAGAAGTGGGGTCAATGCGTATCCAGCCCTGCCCCTCTAGCCACACCTCCGTCCATGCATGAGCATCCATCTGACGTACCTCCCAACTTTGCCCATCACGCCCCAACTCTCCGCCTTGATAACCCACCACCACCCGTGCAGGAATGCCCGCCGAACGCATTAAAAAGGCAAAACTGGACGCATAATGCTCACAAAACCCCGACTTGGTCCCGAATAAGAATTCATCAATACGATTATCCTTTAACAAAGGAGGCGACAAGGTGTAGCTAAACCCACCTGTGCTGATAAAACTCTGCACCTCCTGTATGTAGCGAATGGGGTCATCTACCTTAGTATACAGGTCACGGGCAAAAGCTCGAGATTCTTCATTGCCCTCTGAGGGCAGACGTAAGTTAATGCGTTTTTGGGCCTCTGTCAGCTCCATGTCCACTTTGGGCTGACTAAAATAACTGGCACGGTAGCGTTTCTGAGTGCTGATGGGGTAATAGCTTCTTAGGGTAAAGTCACCTGTCATGCCAATACCCCTCTCAGGATATGGACGCGGATAATCTAAGGCAAACAACCAATTTTGCTCGGTCGGCTCTAAGATGACGCGATAAACATGCTCCATGCCTTGATAAGCACTGATTGCCCATGCAGGTGGCGTGTTGCCATCACGTGACAACCAAAACTGTAGCAAGAACTCATTTTGCCGCCATGTTACCCCATCAAAATCACTAAACACCAAACCACGCCAATACATCGCCTGACGGCTTGGCATCTGCCCATCAAACTCAGCACGAAAGGCAAGCTCGGTGGACTGGCTAAGATTAGAGAAGTCCCCTGGTGACATACTATCAGACACACCTGTTGTTGCTGATTTGCCCGCCATCGGCAGTGACCACATGGGAGGCAGACGTGGAAAGAACAAAAATAACACCACAAGCAAGGGCATGGCGGGCAAAGTTATCATTGCTAATGCTCGTAGCCGTCCTGACCCATCTGCATTATCCTCATCGCTAATGGCAATAAAACCGGTCAATATCATCATCAGCGTTGGCAAACCCGTTACCGCCACGCCCAAATCCTGACGTATCAAAAACGCAGATGCCAAGGTGAATAATGCCAAATTCAATGCCACATAAGCATCTCGCTTATCATACAACTCCCACGCTTTTGCCACAAAGCACAGCATCAAAAAACTAACCGCCACATCCACGCCGAACGTCTGCCCAAAGCTTATCCAAATCGCCGCCGTTCCCACCAAAAATAACAGTACTTGCATCACTTGATAAAACCGTCGCCATCGTCTGCCCATCAGATGGGATAAACGCGACTTGATGCTCGGTTTTTGCATGATGAGACTGATGATGAGTGCCATCAATAGCCATGTAGGAGCACCTGCAGCATGTGGCAGTACTAACGAGGACATGGCAAGTAGTAACCAATGATAGGCAGGCAAGGCAAGGATTTTTTGCCAAAAACGACCCGTGGTGGTAGCTAAGGTTTTTCTGCCTTGTCCGAAGTCTTGGAATGTGCTTTTTGTGGCGCTATTCATGATGATTTGGAGTTTTTATGATTGCTTGATGAGTTGGGCGACAAAAGTCATGTCAAATGGATACAACCTCACAATTTCAACCCATCATTTACTATTTAAAATACCTATAAATACAGTAGAATTTTGTCATACTTTTATTACTGCTGTCGTGACTTCAAGGCTCTTTGGCAAGTCTGAGCAGGCATTGGCGAACAAATTCATCACCCACGCCAATCTCACCTGCACCACTTGGTAACACCAACATAAATGGTGTACCTTGTAAAGCGATGGATTGCACCGCATGAGTAAGCTCACTTAGACGTGCCTCGTGCATGCCTGATGGCATATCATCATAATGCAGGCACCACTCACGTCCCAACGAATCCCCAAAATGCTTGGTGAGCATGCCTGCCCCACGTGCCACATGTGACCATGACACTCGTGCCAGACTCTCACCCTCTTGGTACTCATCTAGCATTTCAAAATCACTTTGCCCTATCACGCTGATGGCACTTCGCTCATCATTTTGCCCCATCACCACTCGCTTGTCATTTTGCCACTCAAAGGTAATCGGTTTAGGATGTACAAATATCGAACTTGCCAAATATACATATGCCCATGCCTGCATGACACCAAGTGGATAACGACTACTGATGATAAGTCGTGGCAGAGTCATCACCCCTCGTGTTGGCGTATGGATAGGCAGCCTAACCAAAACCGACTTATCCAGCGTGGATATGATGACCGTCTGTGCTTGAGTGACGTCTTCTTGTTTACGATCTATTGAGCCAACCGTATTCATCTCACGAACATCAAAACTCATCTCAATCTGCCGAGAGGGTTTTCCACTTCTACTGGATACTTCTAGAGTTACGTAGCCAACAGATCCCGCCGAAGAAAGGCTCGCCTCAATGAATCGCACCTGTATGCTCGCCACCTGCACAAAGGTATAAAACACCGTAATCAACCAAATGCCAAATAAATAAAAACACAGTCCTAGCACTAGGTTGTTGCCATAATTAACCCCCGTCACGAAAGTCACTAGTAGAAGTAAAGCAAATAGCAGACCTTGTCGACTAAAAAAGACATAGACATTATTTATCCCAAGCGAAACCTTGTCTTGTCTAGGGGCACGCCTTGCAAAGAATGCATTGAGCTTGTCTTTTAGAGGGGCATACATGAGGCTGATGGGTGATTTCATGAGATATTTTGTGTTTGGTTTTAATCTGACTTAATTTAGTTTGGCTAAAGTGCTAAGGTTGTATTTAATGTCTGTTTGATTTATTTTGTTCATGAATCTATCAAAGAAAGGTTGTTGTTTCACTCTTTTTTTAAGGGCAGGCAGTATCAAGAGTGGCAGTATTGACTATTTTTTTATTCAATGCTTTTTTGATTTGCCTTGACGTCATGGATTTTTGATTAAATCATCTTTATCAGCATTATTTTAACGCCATGTGATTTGTCAAAAAAGAGGTTAACGACGACATGAAATGACAATGCATTCATTACATGACCAACCTAGTCAATCGCCACCTCATTTATGATACGTCTGGCAATCGTTATCTCTGTCAATCCTCCTAAATGATGAAACGGCACAAAACGCTGCCCCAATCGATGGTCCGCCACCGCTGAAAATACCGCTTGCACATC
>JBHCHC010000125.1:0-4303 GCA_041802645.1 Moraxella sp.
AAATTTAACGGTGTTACTGCCAACTTTGAACTACACTTAAAAGAATGTGAATGGCGTTGGAACAAAGATGTTGATGAGTTACAACGCCATTTATGGAGTTTGATTAAGTGAGATTTTTAACTTTGATAGTCTAGAGCCTTATTTAAATTCATATTTTGATGTTTAAAATAAGTAATGATTTTATTAATAAAATCATAGCTGTGTTTTGCTATCATCATCAA
Organism: Moraxella sp.; assembly: GCA_041802645.1. Lineage (GTDB taxonomy): Bacteria > Pseudomonadota > Gammaproteobacteria > Pseudomonadales > Moraxellaceae > Moraxella. Next base: position 222 of record JBHCHC010000125.1, read on the forward strand.
TGCAAAATAAAACTTTTAGGCCATGATATCAAAATTCCCATAGTAACAAATCAGGACAGCACATCTACAATCTGAACATCAAACAGATTGGCAATATACGCATAAGCGATAGCAGCAGTGATGATTTTTTATTAGCAAAATAATACCTCAAAGATGGTATTCTTGTCTTTTTTAACAAACAAAAAAGTGCAAATCTAAATATCAAGCCACAACCATCAAATCAACCAAGGCAAATTTTTTTTAAAAACTCACCAAAGAAATTAGCACAAAGACGGATGGTAAATGAGAACTCAAAGCATAAACCTAAAACCTTTATTGCTAAGATGTTAAATGAATGTTTGTAAGGTTTTTAGGGCATTTACACTTTTTGACCATCTGCATGAATTTAACCAAAAGATTCTAGATTCTGAAATATTACATCCACCCTTTTAAAGCGTCCATCATTGCATGGACATTTTTTTGTAAGTAAAATTATCAGTGCCTGCAAATAGTCCTTATACAGACTATAATATGATTAATTGGTCTGAATACAGACTATTTTATGCTAAATTTGATTAACCATGGTAAATCCAATGAGCGATATTAACATCCCCATGACCTAAAAGAGCGATTGCTACACTCATTATTATTTGAAATTGGTGCGGTGAGCTTGGCATCTGTGGTGGTTTTGGCACTTTCAACTGCCGAGCCGAGCGCCGCCATCGGTACAGGTGTCGCCATGGCATTGATGGCGATGGTGTGGAATTTAGTGTTTAATGCAGGCTTTGATAAGATTTTTACCGAACCAAGACAAAATCGCAGTTTTAAATTACGCCTACTACACACCATCAGCTTTGAGCTGGGTTTGCTGATTTTTACCATTCCGATGATTGCGTATTTGCTCAATTTGACACTATGGCAAGCATTGCTCGCCGATATTGGCTTGACCATACTAATTACGGTCTATGCCTTGATTTTTAATTGGATTTATGACAATATCCGCCTAAAATTCATCAAAACAGGCACGGCATAAGCCGCCACAAGACGGACATCAGACAAATGAGCGAATTGAATCATTTTGATAGATTTGGGCAGACGACCAGCACTATTTTGCACCATTATGCCAAATGGGCAAAAACTCAAGATATCAGCTACAACATCCTAGCGGTTATCCATACGTTAAGCCGTTATCATGCCAGCACTCAAAAGCAGATTTGTGTGTTGTGGGAGCTACCTAAACAGACAGTTTCAACGACTTGTAGCCGTCTGCTTCTTGATGGTGTGATTGAATTTTTACCTACCAATGCTGACAAACGAGAAAAACGGATGCAGCTTACCACTGAAGGCATTACCTTTGCCAAACCCATCATTGATAGACTTGATGCCATTGAACAATCTGCCATTGATGAATTTGGCGAACAGCGTGCACTGGCACTGATTGATGAACTTGAACAGTTTGGATCTGTGCTAGCCAAGACAATGAAGCAGGGGTGAGCGACTATTGCACTGGTGGCTCAAGCTCTATCAAGGCTCGCTCACCATCTTTGATGGCGGCGATATGCCATGCGTTGATATACTCAATGTCATCATAAATAAAATCCGCCACAACTTTACCTGTGGTATCTATCACACCCCATTTGCCGTTTTTGACTACGGCCATCACACCCTCTTTAACCACATAATAATATAGGTAATTCATCACATCCTTGATATCAATCAATGGATCATCATAAATAAAATCAATCATTGTTTCATTTCGCTCATTGACAAAGCCCCATTTGCCATTTTTCTTCACAGCAATCAAGCCATCACGATAATGATGCATCGCCTGATACTGCGGCGTGATAACAATCCGACCCGATGAATCCATTAAGCCCCATAAGCCATGCTGGCGAATATTCACCATCTCTCTTGAAAAGAAATTTTCACCAAGTTGCTCAAATACCAATGGCTGAATCAGCTTACCTGTGTGATTGATGACACCAAATTGGTCATTCTGCTGAACGACATAAAAATCATAATCGTCAAATTGAAAAATCAAATCATACTCACTGGAAACCTGCTGATTATGCTTATCAATCAAAAAATACCGCTTGCCTGATTTTACCACTGCCACGCCGTGACTAAATCTGTTTGCAAAATCATACATTGGCGCAATCACTTCTCGGCTTGGGTTAGATATTTCGATAAAACCAAACTTGTCATTTTTCTTAACAACAATCAAACCGTCACCAACTGCCGAATAAGCCGGTGAATCATTATCATAAGTCACCTCAGTGAGTTTATTTAACTTTTTGTCCAAAAATACACAGCCATTTACTTGATGACAAAGCTTTATCAAATCACTGACTTCATTATAATCAATCCAATGGTTATCCATAGGGATAAGTACTGTGCCATCTTGATTATACAATCCTGAATACATGTTGTTTTCATAGCTGTCATATTTATCCACTTTGAATTTCATCACATCACCAAGCATGAACTCTTTGATAGATGCCGCCTGCATGGCAATAACTTCACGCCCTGTCGTATCAATCAGTGCATGGTTAAAGTTATCGCCATGTTTATCCGTTGCGATGGCGACACCATGGTTAAACTCAAAAATGCTGTCATAAGTGGGCTTTAGCACCCATTTGCCCTTGGGGTTAATTAAGCCAAATTTACCATCAGGCGACCCAACAATTGCGACACCATCACGGAACGGTCTTGCAAAGGCAATATCAGGGCTCGGCTCAATCACCTTATTGCCAAATTTATCCACAAAGCCAACTTGTCGCTGTGGTGATGTGGTATCAGAAAAGACAAATAATCCTTCTTCACAGCCTTCAAGAGAAACTACGCCATCGGCAAAGCCCAAATGTGTATTGGCAATTGGATTACCCCCTTCTACCAAGAACTCACATTGCTGGCTGTCATCTGTCATCGCCATCGCAGACATCGACAGCCCCAAGCTTAGGCACAATAACCACTGTTTCATTTTTCCACCCTTATCATCGTCAATCAGCCAAATTTCATCATAATTTAAGCAATGTTGCAATAAAAATTACTGCCCATACACACTTAAGCCAAATAAACATATCAACACACGCTCCCGCGAAGGGAGCGACTATCACGAATAAGTTTGTTAATGTCCTGTTGGGTAGTTTCAACGCACGCTCCCGCGAAGGGAGCGACTATCACTATTGCAGTAGCAGTATTCATCAAGGTTTTAGACAGCTTTTTCGCTAGCCTTTACTTGATAAATATCATTAGACTATGTATTTTATATTCAAATGAAATTTTTTAAGAAAATCAATTTATTATCCTATCGCTAACAACCTAAGGATTTGGTGAGAATCATGGGTTAGCGATTACCTACTTCGCTTAATAAATAGGCAGCATAGTGTATAGACCATTAACGAAAACTAAATAATCAGCGTGTCCTGAAACACATCCACCGCTGCTTTTGCACCGTGGTGCTCTACCTTGCGCCGCCATTTGCTGCCTAAATGGTAAAAGCGCAGGCTGTCGGTTTCGGGGTTATAGGTTTTCAACAATTTTTCTTTCAAAACAACCCATTGGTCGGGTGCAATATCGCATTCGAACACCGAATATTGCACGCGCACGCCGTAGTCCAAGCAATGTTTGGCGATACGGCGCAGGCGTGCTTGGCCTTGCGGGTCGTCCAAAGCAATATCGTAAGTAATCAACATCAGCACAATATTTCTCCTTGTTTATTTTTTAGACAGCTGTCAATGCCATTTGAATACCTATCTGAAAAAAAAATCAACGCATCAAAAACGGCGGATATTCCGCCAAATCCCCACGCAAATGCCGCGCCAGCAGCATGGCCTGAATATGCGGCAAAAGGCCGACGGCCACTTCTTCCTGCAAAAACGGATGCACAATCTTTTCCTGCTTTTTCGCCTGCAAAGTTTGAAACAGCAGCTTGCGCGCCTCCGGCTTGATGTTCACCGCCCCGCCCGCCTCGGTTACAAAATCCTGCGGCTTAACCTGCCCGCGGTTAATCAGCGACAGCACCAGCCTGTCCGCCCACCACGCGCGGAACTCCTCCAGAATATCCTGCGCCAAACTGTCGCGCCCCGGGCGGTCGGTGTGCA
>JBHCHC010000126.1:0-5688 GCA_041802645.1 Moraxella sp.
CACATCATATAGCCACCATGCTCACCTACGTTGGCGGACAGAACTTCCACCTGCCAGCCTTGAGACTGGGCGTATTTTTGGTACATGCGAAACAAATCGCCGCTAAAAATCGCTGCTTCATCTCCGCCTGTCCCTGCTCGGATTTCAAGGAATGCGGTCGCCTTGTCATTAGGGTCTTTGGGAAGCATCATGACATTTAGTACATCGGTAAGCCTTTCAATCTCGACTTTAGCGACTTCTACCTCTTCTTGTGCCATCTCTTTCATGTCAGGGTCAGACAGCAACTCATTTGCTGTGGCTAAGTCATCTTCGGCTTGGGTAAATTTTTTCCAAGCATCCACAAGCTCAGATAAATCACTATGCTCCACCGACAAAGCACGGAATTTTTTGCTGTCAGAGATGGTCTCGGGGTCAGACAATAATGCCGTCACTTCTTCAAATCTGTCCGCCATCTGGTCTAGGCGGTGACGCAGGGATTCTTTCATGGTCTGTTATTCGTTGATTTTAAAACTGGGGTATTTTGCCACAAATTCATTAATTTTTCTAGGGTATATTCCGCTTTTATATTGGCTGACAAGATAAATAGGTAAAACACTCTTGGTATAAAAAAGCTGCTTGAGAAAATTTACCAAAAAATGTAGCTTTAGGTTGCTACACGCTTAACCAGCCACACCCCGCTTTCTATATGATGTGTATAGGGAAATTGGTCAAATAAAGCAAATCGTTTGATGTCATGAGTTTTATCTAAGAATAATAAATTATCAAATAATGTATCAGGATTACAAGAGATATAAATAATATTATCAAACTGCGATAAAATTTTTAATGTTTCATCGTCAATTCCTGCTCTTGGCGGATCGACAAAAACTGTGCCAAACTCATAATCTTTAATCCCGATACCACTTTGTTTTAGTCGTCTAAACTCGCGTTCACCCTGATGAGCTTCACTGAATTCTTGAGCAGATAGGCGAGCGATGGCGATGTTTTTGATATGATTATAATCTATTGCCCATTTGGCGGCATTGACCGATGATTTCGCCATTTCGGTGGCAAGCACTTGATTAAAATACTCTGCCAATGGCAAGGTAAAATTGCCATTACCACAATATAATTCCAATAAATCTTTTTTGTCATTTTTGCTGATATCGTCCGCCACGTCACAGGCAAAATTTAGCATATCACGACACACATGAGCGTTAGGCTGACTAAAACCGCCTTCTATTTGCTGATAAAAGAAATCTTTGTTACGACCTTTGATATTGACCGTCATTTTTTCAATCACAAAATCATCACTTAATACGATTTTTTGCCCACGACTTCTACCAATAAGTTTGATATTTAATTTGTCTGATAATTGCTCAGCCAATGCCTGCCATGTTTCGTCTAATTTTTTATGGTAAATTAACGTTACCAACATTTGTCCATATAGGGTGTGCAAAAAATCGATTTGGAATAATTTTTCTTTTAGAATGTTGTTTTGTTTTAAATTACCAAGCAGCCTAGGCATTAATTCATTGATGGCATGGCTTGCAATAGGAAAGTCTGTGATTTCAATGAGTTTTTTGACTTGTAGTTCTTTTTCAAACATGGCATAAAACATATCATCCACACCATCTCTGTGGGTATGCCACACTCTAAATTCGGCACGCTGACGAAAATGACTGATGGGCGATCTAAAAACTTGTAAATCAGGAGGATTAAAAACAGAAAACTGTGTTTTAATACGGTCAATTTTTAAGGATAATTGATTTTGGTAATTTTCAGGTGTAAATACAGTCATCATCATGGTCTTTTTAAAAGAAAAAGTCATTTTATAGAAAAGCAGTTCAAAAATCAAATATTTGGGTTGTTATATGTGCTAAAATTATAATATAGTGGCAAATATAATCCAATTCATGAAAATCCCTATCATGAAAGCAGACCGCCTCATTATTAAAAAATCCAAACCGATGAGTTATTTAATAAAAAAGAGCAGAATGCATCTGCTCTTTTGTATCTTAGCTTATCCTCATACTTTTTTGACAATGACTGAGCCGATGGAATAACCTGCTCCAAAGGAACAAATCACCGCTAAATCACCACTTTGTATGCCATCTTGGCAGCGGTGAAAAGCAATCATCGGACTGGCCGAGCTAGTATTGCCAAACTCATCAATAACAATAGGGGCAATGGATTTATCTGCCTCTTTACCCATGACCGTGCGTAAGATTAAATCAATCATGTTGATATTGGCTTGGTGTAGCCAGATTTTTTTGACTTCATCAGTACTGATGTGATTTTGTGCTAGATGTGTACTGATGATTTCAGATACCTTAGGGCAGACTTCACGAAAGACTTTTCTACCTTCTTGCAAAAAGAGCTTGTCTGTTACAGGCTCTTTGATGTCTGGATACATCTCTTTACCTGCTGCCAAAAACTCACTTCTGTCCATAAAACCATATTCATTCTTGATGTTGGTGGAGAACTCCGTCCACAGTTTACTATCGACAATCTCATAACCCTTAGGAGTATCAAGCTCTTCAATGATGGTGGCTGCCGCCACATCGCCAAAGATAAAATGACTGTCGCGGTTACGCCAATTTAAATGAGCCGAGGTAATCTCTATATTAACCACAGCAATTCGCTTGGCAATCCCACTTTTTATCATACCCATCGCTTGGGCAATACCAAACGTTGCTGCACTACAAGCCACATTGGTATCAAAGGCAAATCCGCCTTTCATACCAACTTCACGCTGAATTTCAATGGCGATAGCAGGATAAACACGCTGAAAGTTAGAACAGGCACAGATAATCCCATCCAAGTCTGCCCCTACCAAACCTGCGTTTGCCAAGGCTTGATTTAATGCGTCCACACCCATTTCCGCCATGATGGACAGCTCCTCACCGAGCTTGCGTGCAGGGAATATCGGTGCCATGACATCAGGGTCTAAAATACCTTTCTTATCAATGACATAACGAGATTTGATGCCAGATGCTTTTTCAATAAATTCTCCGGTGGAATGTTGCAAGGCATCTTTTTCGCCAGCCTCGATGGCTTGGGCATTTTCACGATTATAATTATCCACATAAGTATTAAAAGTGGCAACCAACTCTTCATTTGTGATTTTATCCTTAGGAATATGCAGTCCTGTGGCGGTAATACAAATGGTCATAAACACTCCGTATATTTGGCTTGAAAAATTTCGTTACAAATCATGCTTAGTTTAGCACATTTTTTCATAAAAAAAAGCATACGTTTGTAAACTTTTTAAATAACCCATGCAACATACTTGCATACATCATGACATAAATCATGTATGGCGGCTATCATTTTTCATCAATTCACTTTATAATAAATTAACTCAATATCAGCAAATATCATGTCAAATACTCTCTCATCAAACCCTCCTGTTAAACTCATTATCATCGGACATACCAATGTTGGCAAAACCTCACTCATGCGTACTCTGTTACGAGATGGTAGCTTCGGCGAGGTAAAAAATGCATCCGCCACCACTCGTCATGTTGCCTCTGTCACACTCCATGCTCAAGATGGCACACCCTTAGTCGTTTTATATGATACTCCGGGTTTAGAGGATGGGTCGGGTGTGATGGATTTCTTGCATGAGCATACTGATGGGCGTGACGATGGCGTGGACAGACTGACAGCGTTTTTAAAGGCGGTCTTAGAGGGGCATCACGGCTTGATGGATGATTACAGTCAAGAAGCCAAAGTGATTAATGCCTTACTCTTAGCTGATGTTGCCATCTATGTTGTAGACGTGCGTGAGCCTGTCTCTTCTAAATATAAGGATGAACTGGCGATTTTGGCAAGTTCTGGCGTGCCAGTGCTGCCGGTATTCAACTTCATTAAAGCCAAAAATACTTACTTTGATGAGTGGCGTGAGACTTTAACACGTCGAGCCCTACACGCTTATCAATCCTTTGATACCATTGCTTTTGACTTTAGTAGCGAAATGATGCTATGGGATAATCTTAGCACTCTCACCCACCACCCCGCTTTTGGAACTTTAAAGCATGAACGCACCGAGCTTTGGCAGGATATGGCAGAAACAGGCAGCCTTATCATCGCTGATTTTTTGATAAATGTGTCAAGTTTTAATAAAAAAATCAATGAAGATGACGATGCCACCCCCACGCTCGCCATCATGCAAGACGCTACTCGTCAAGCCTTTAATATCATGCAGGATAAGCTTTTGTCACTATATCAATTCTATCACGCCAATGCCGAGCAAGATGAGATTGTCATTGATGGTGCCGAACAGGATATTTTTGATGCTCAATTGCTCACCCGTTACGGCATTCGTACCGCAGGTGGTAGCATGACAGGAATGATTGTGGGTGCAGGGATTGATGTGGCAACTTTTGGAGCAAGTCTAGGATTGGGAACTGCCATTGGCGGGGTCATTGGCGGGCTACTACCAAACAGTAGTACCATCAAAGACAAAGCCATGGGTGTCAAGACCCTAACCATCAATGATGAAACACTCTCTTTGCTCGCCATCCAAAGCCAAAGCCTACATTACACCCTAAGACATCTAGGACATGCCAGTCTTGATGTGGTCAACATTCCCCATCATGATAAGGCTGTTTGGCAAGCAGGAAAACTCCCCGCACCTCTTAAAAAAGCCCGTGCTTATCCACATTATAGCAGTCTTGATGGGCGTTATGAGGACAAGAAAAATCTACGCTTGGAGTTATCTGACAAGCTAAGCACCACCCTACTTCATCATTTGGCAAGCATGGAAAAACTTACTTGATATAAATGTCTCATAACAAAACACCACAGGAAAAGTCATGATGCCCTTAAAAACTGTTCAAGACATCAAGCCAGAGCATATTCGCCTACGTCGAGCCGAAACCACAGACAGTCAAGCACTAGCCCGTCTGTTAAATCACTGTTATCGTAGTGATAAGGGTTGGACAAACGAACATCGGTTTATTGGTGGTATCCGCACAACAACCTGCGAAATAGAAAAAATCATCAATGCCGATAAAACTTATCTCTTTGTGTTTGAACCACAGATTGGTAATCATAGAGAAATGCTAGCCTGCATTGGTGTGCAGTTTACCGTCATGCATGATAAGAATGTCGCTCATATTGGTACATTTGCCGTCTCGCCAGAGATTCAAGGCAGAGGGATAGGCAATCTCTTGCTGGCCGCTGTGGAAACCTTTACCAAACGACACGCACACAGTCATACCTTAGATGGTTTTGCCATGTCCATTCTTTCGCATCGACCAGAATTACTCGCCTATTATGAACGTCGTGGCTACCAGATGACACATCATCAAACGCCTTTTTCCAAAGATGGCAATCACGGCAACCCCAAGAGAGAAGGTTTGGTATTGCATTGGTTATTTAAAGCGATGCCACAAACTAAGAGCTAAGCTAAAATCAATTGGCACAAACGTTTGGTATTGTCATGCCAAAGCAACCCATGTCATGATGAAATCGCAAAATAAAGATGAATCAATAAACAATCATCATAAATTTTATTAAAAAACACGCCCCAAAAAATTGGTAAGGCGTGTTTGTGTTTTTGCAAGCTGTTTGAGCAAATTATTTTGCCACAACAGACACATAGCGACGGTTAAATTGACCTTTGGTCTCAAATTTGACCACGCCTTCAGTTAAGGCAAATAGTGTGTGGTCACGACCCATACCAACGCCTTCACCTGCGTG
>JBHCHC010000127.1:0-4086 GCA_041802645.1 Moraxella sp.
AACCACCAAACCAATCTGTCTTATCATAAGCATACAAGTTAAAAGTCATGCCCACGATATTAGACAGATAGGTGCCCACATTTTGTACATAGGCTTGAAGCAGAAATACTGCCTGTCCTGCCAGTAATACAAAGAGCGTCAAGATAACCGCTAAGCCCAGATTGAGTTCAGAGAGTATTTTTACTCCCCTATCCAGTCCTGACATCACCGACACAGTCGCCAATGCACAAATCACCGCAATCAGCACCACTTGACTGACTGTGCTAACAGGGATGAATGAAAACATATGATTTAGCCCTGTATTGACCTGCAGTGCACCATAGCCAAGTGATGTCGCCAAACCAAATAACGTGCCTACTACCGCAAACACGTCTACCGCATGACCGATAGGACCATATATTTTATCGCCAATCAATGGATAAAGTGCCGAACGTAAGGTAAGCGGCAGGTTGTGTCGATAAGCAAAAAACGCCAAAATCAAAGCCACCACCGCATACACTGCCCAAGCGTGCAACCCCCAATGAAAGAAAGTCAGTTGCATGGCTTGGCGTGCCGCATCTATCGTACCTCCATCACCTCTGGGTGGATTCAAAAAGTGCATGACGGGCTCTGCCACTCCAAAAAACATGAGACCAATGCCCATGCCTGCCGAGAATAACATAGCGAACCATGACAGGTTGCTATAATCTGGGCGTGAATGGTCAGGACCTAACTTGATATTTCCAAGCCTTGACAGTCCTAAGTACACACTAAACAATAAAATCAATGCCACGGTCAACACATAATACCAACTGGCATTATCGACAATCATTGCCTGTAGTGATTTGAAGGTTTTGTCTGCCAAATCCGGTAAAAATATAGCAAATAAACTGATGATGGCAACCAAACCTGCTGAGGTTAAGAATACAGGTTGATTTAACCCATTTTTGCGTTTTTTGGGTACGGGCGTACTCATATTACACTCCTTACGCTAATATCTGATGGTGGTGCAATAAAATATGGATAAACGCCCAAAAAGATAACTTAATTCAGCATGATAAACGCGCCAATCCTATTCATATTTGATTACACCAATGAAGTCAAATTTGAGCAACATTCTGCACAAATTTTGTTAATATTCAAAGAATTGTAACATATGCCAGCTAAAAAATAAAATTTCCCAAAGCTTTTGTATCATTTCAATAACATAAAGCAGTAGCTTTAAATGAGTTGTTTATAATGCAAGTAACATTATGTATTTTTATTGTATTTATTATTAAGGTGTTTAAAAGTACAAACATATTTCCTCTTCTTGTTATGGTGATGATAATGGATTAAGAGTTTACTTTAAAGTAAAAAAAAACCGCCCAATGAAGGCGGTCTTTTATCCAAACCCAAGATGATAAACTAAGCATAATACACCACCGAGCGAATGGACTTACCCTCATACATCAGGTCAAAGGCTTCATTGATTTGTTCCAATGGCATGGTATGCGTAACAAAAGGTGATAGGCGAATTTTGCCACTCATGGCATCTTCTACCATCTTGGGCAATTGGGTGCGACCTTTAACACCTCCAAATGCCGTACCCTTCCACGTTCGCCCTGTGACGAGCTGAAATGGGCGTGTGGAGATTTCCTGACCTGCACCTGCAACCCCAATGATGACTGACTGCCCCCAACCACGATGAGCTGATTCTAATGCTGCCCGCATGACTTGTACATTACCAATGCATTCAAAGGTGTGGTCAACACCCCATTTGGTCATCTCGATGAGCACCTCTTGAATGGGCTTATCAAAATCCTTGGGGTTTAGACAGTCTGTTGCCCCAAATTCTTTGGCTAGGGCAAATTTATCAGGGTTAGTATCAATGGCAAAAATCCGCCCTGCATTGGCTTGTTTTGCCCCTTGTATTACCGCCAAACCAATTCCGCCCAGACCAAACACCGCCACACTATCGCCCGCCTGAACTTTGGCAGTATTATGCACCGCTCCAATACCTGTGGTGACGCCACACCCTAATAAGCAGACTTCCTCTGGATTAGCCTCTGAATGGATTTTTGCAACAGACACCTCAGCAACCACGGTATATTCACTAAATGTAGAACAGCCAGCCCATATAGTGATAAATCGGCTTACCTTCATAAGAAAAACGACTGGTACCATCTGGCATCACGCCCTTGCCTTGAGTAGCTCTGACAGCGACACATAGGTTGCTTTTATTGGATTGGCAAAATTCACACTCTCCACATTCTGCCGTGTAGAGTGGAATGACATGATCGCCTACAGCAACACTCTCTACGCCCTCGCCCACTTCCACCACCACCCCTGCTCCTTCATGTCCAAGCACCACAGGAAACAACCCCTCTGGGTCGGCACCTGACAAGGTAAACGCATCAGTATGACAGACACCTGTGTGAGTAATCTTAATCAAAACCTCGCCTTTTTTAGGGCGAGCTACATCAATCTCTACGATTTTTAGAGGTTCGTTAGGGGTAAACGCCACCGCTGCACGAGATTTAATGGTGTTTGTCATTGAGTCATCCTCCCTTTTGTTATTTACAAAAACCTATCATCATTAGATGTACTGCGAAATAAAAATCTTGTCTATGCAACTCCTTACATTTACTCGGTTTTTAAATTTGAGAAACATGATAAAATCGTTATTTCGCAGTGGGTCTATTATAATGATTTAAAACTAAGATGTCTAATGGGTATTATCAATCATTGATATATTTTTTGCCATCAAATCATCTGCTGCCCTCATCCACTCCCACTCCTACAAAATACCTGATGGCACCTCATCTACACTCATGACAAATCCACGCACAGCTCATGAACGCATCATACGGTCTATAACTTGTGATAAAACTAACATATTTGATATATTTAGGCTAGACGAACACACGCCACTCCGATGAACATCAGTATAATACCAATAATTTGCACGGCTTTTATGGGCTTTTTGTCCACCCCAAACCAGCCAAATCTATCCACAAATAAGCTGCCTAGAATAGAGCCAAGCAGCATGAGCATGACCACAGACCCTGTACCAATTTTTGGCACAAGCCAAATGCTGGCATAAATAAACAAGCCAGCAAGCACCCCGCCAAGCCACATCCACCATGGCTTGCCTTTTTGGGGTGTTTTTAGGTTTGACCAGCTCTTTTCATAGAATGTCACCACCAAAAACAGCCCCATCGTTCCCACCAAAAATGACATCACCGCTGAATGAATGGGAGACTGCAAAGCTTCCCCGAGTTTGCCATTGATTGCCGCTTGTGTTGCCATGCACACCCCGCCAAATACCCCGATTCCCCGCCACAACCAAAACTCTTTGCTGTCTTGAGTGCTTTTGAGTGCGTGCATATTGGGCAGTACTACCGCAACAACTACCAGCACCACACCAATCATTTTAATGGGCGAAAAGGCAATTTTAGGGGCGTGAAACCAACCAAAACTATCAATCACTACGCCTGCGATAACCTGTCCCAAGATGGGCATGACCGCCGTTTGCACCGCACCGAGTTTGGGAAAAATCAAAACGATACTACTTAAGCTCATCATACCCAAAAGACCGCCCCACCACGCCCAAAACGGCACTGACATCAAAAGCTGTCCGCTCCAAGCCACCTTATCGCCCCACATCAAGGCAAGCAGTAAAATAAATAAAAACCCCACCAAAAACGACACAAAAGACGTCAAAAATGGCGATTGTAGATGCTGTCTTAGTCTAGCATTCATCGCTGACTGACAAGCAATGGCAAATCCTGCCAAAATGCCAATGATGAAAGTGATGATCATAGAGTATCCATTTTTATCTTAAAATAAAGATAAATTGATTGTAGCGTGAATTTATCTTTATTTCAAGATAATTTTCAAAAAACTGGTCTTAATGATACAATGATATAATAACTTATTTGATGAGTAAAACCATGAATACCCCCACCGATAAAGTAGATGATATTATCGCCCAATGGCAAAGAGAGTACGACAATCTACCTTTACAAGCCATGGCGGTGATTGGGCGACTCAAACGCTGTGTTTCTTTGCTTGAGCCTTTACTAAGTGCCAGCCATACTCAATTTGGATTGACACTGGGTGAAT
>JBHCHC010000128.1:0-10495 GCA_041802645.1 Moraxella sp.
GAACATCTAAACCGCAAACTAAAAATTTTTAAAATTCTAAGCACAACTTACCGAAATTACCAAAGAAGGTTTAATTTAAGAGCTAACTTGATAGCTGGGATTGTTAATAAAGGGTTGTAGGTTATTTCGCAGTGGGTCTATTGATATTTTCATTGCCCATATTTAGTAGATGTACTGCGAAATAAAAATTTTGTCTATGCAACTCCTTATATTTATTCGGTTTTTAAATTTGAGAAACATGATAAAATCGTTATTTCGCAGTGGGTCTAGTCTTTATATTTTTTATCTTGGTATTGAAAATGCAAAAACAGTCGAATTAACTTCTGCCTCAATTGCCTTGATGGGCAGTATATTCCCTGTTTTGCTCATCAGCATTGTTTTGTTTTTTTCAAACAGCGGCATCAAATCATTAAGAAACAAAACCGACGCCATTTTAGAAAAATACGTTCCCAATTCTTTAGCTTTTGTTCCTGATAATCTACAATCGATTAATGACGTCAACCAAGAAAAAGCCGACATAGAATCCAACCACATCAAAGGCATATTTTACGCTGATTATAAAATCTCGTTCATAGACAAAGGAGTCTCAACCGACAATATTCACAGAAAAGTCGAAATGATTATTAGAGTGGAATTAAATGTTAAACGAGTCAATTTCAATTTATACATCCCAAAAAACAGAATTGAAGAATTTGCCCATACTCACAACATTCCCCTTGAAGATAAAGATGGTATATTAAGACACATGTTTCCTCATTGTGTTAATACTCAAGAGGTGGCACTGGGTGATGACATGATTTTTTATCACTATAATTCAAGTTTTTTGGAGCGGCGATTCGGTGACAAAGAATATTTTTGCCTTGTAGGCTCCTCAAGATTAAGCACCGATTTATTGTGGAGCTCCAGCGAGACACTCTATTTTTCTCAAGATTTAACATTGATGGTAAGGGCATTTTACCAAGAAAATAAACAACTATTTTGGTTGTGACGAAAAACCATTCGATATTAACAGCACATTTTAATAAAATTAGTATTTAGCCAAAAATCCCTCCACAAACCCTGATTTGTGTGTACTCTTTAACTTAAAACATGTTAATGTTACAAAAATATTGTTAAATGTGAGTATTTTTAAAAAATTGATTGGCATGAGAGATTTTTTGGGTTAAAATTAACCGTTTTTTACATCTGTAAAAAAATGTAAATAAGTTGACTTTGGTCAATAAACCATTTAACTCGGAGTTGATAGCTTAATCAAATCTCAAACACGCCCGCTAACAGATTCTATCTGCCAAAAGTACGTTTGATAACAGTATTAGCACCCCAACGCCTTTTCTCTGTTTTGCGTTTACGCACGCTTTTTGGAGGACTCTACGTTGAGTACACCTGTTACTACTTCTACCCAAGCCGCTAAATTGCGGCGAAATCTCGGTCTATGGCACGTCATCATCATTGGTTTGGCTTATATTCAGCCGATGACGCTTCTTGATACTTTTGGCATGGTTTCCCGCGATAGTGTGGGTCATGTACCAACTTCCTATATTTTTGCCTTGCTTGCGGTGATTTTAACGTCTATCAGCTATGGTCATATGATTCGTGCATATCCATCATCAGGCTCGGCTTATACTTATACCCAAAAAGCCATTAACCCTTCTATGGGCTTTATGGTGGGTTGGTCAAGCTGGCTTGACTATCTGCTCTCACCGATGGTTAATATCATTCTTGCAGTGCTATACTTGGAAGCTCTGTTTCCTGCGGTCAATCACTGGGTTTGGGTGATTGGTTTGACAGCTCTCATGACAGGCATCAACCTATTTGGCTCAAAAGTGGTTGCCTACTTTAACAGCTGGATTGTCTTTGTGCAACTCTTCGTCATTGGCGTATTTGTTTATCTGATTTATAGCAAACTACAAATGGGTGTCTATGCCGATGGAACGCTAGATGCTGACAAATACGCACTTTGGAGCTTGGAGCCATTTTGGAATGAGATGACCTCGGTAGGAGCGCTTATCACAGGTGCGACCATCCTATGTTTCTCATTTACAGGTTTCGACTCACTATCTAGTCTTGCCGAAGAGACCAAAGATGTCAAAAATACCCTACCAAAAGCCATGGTATTGACATCATTGATTGCAGGTCTGGTGTTCATTTCTAGTACCTATTTCATGCAGACTTATTTCCCGAGCGACCCTTCTATTTACTTTGAAGCGGTAGATGAAACCCAAGCAGAAATCTTGCTATTGGTCGGAGGTTCAGCGTTCCAGGCAGCGGTGCTAGGCTTTGCTATTGTCACGGTGATGGCATCGGGCATCTCAGCACACGCAGGTGTTTCTCGTCTTATGTACGTCATGGGTCGTGATGATGTCATCAGCAGAAGAATTTTTGGTAGAATTCACCCTAAGCTATTCACCCCTGTCAATAATATCTTGATTGCAGGTGGTGTGGCCTTGACCGCAGGTTTTATCAGTCTAGAGACGGTAGTGAACTTGATTAGCTTTGGTGCGTTGACTGCATTTAGCTTTGTAAACTTGTCAGTGATTTTCCGCTATGCCATTCGTGACAAGCGTATTGCCACCCCCAAAGAGATTTTCAGCTATGTGGTTGTCCCCGTTCTTGGCTTTATCAGTGTATTCTTGATGTGGCTAGAAGTTGATGGTGTGACCTTTGGCGTGGGCTTGTTCTGGGCGTTTTTGGGCTTTATCTGGCTTGGCATCAAGACAGGCGGCTTCAAAAAACCTGTCCCTCAGTATAAAGAAGAAGACCTATAAGCTGAGTCTTTTAGCACCAAAAAATCCCATCGTCATGATGGGATTTTTTTGGGTTAATGACTTACGTCAACGCTCAACTGACAAGATAACAGCCATGTCTAGGCTTTCTTCATGCTATTTTAAAACCAACTGCCATCAGCACTGACTGACCGCGATTGGGCTTTCTCATGCTTTGGCACATTGTTGATGAGGGTTAAAATGGGCTGCCATTGGCTTTGGGCGTCATGATAAATCTTTTGGGTCTTATCAAAAATGGTCAAAGCATCATCAGCAAGTTGAGCATAGGCACTTTTCTCGCTGATGTAGGCAAGCGGTCTTTGCCCGATTTCATCAAATATTGCTAGGAGTTTATCGCTTGGCATGCCCTGCTCCATCAGCTGTGGGCGGATGCGATTGGCGATGAGTTGCACGTCCACCTTACCTTTTCTGATTCGCTTGATGTCAGCGATATTCTTTAAAAAACGCTTGGTGCTGTCCACATCAAAAAATGATGGCAATACCGGCACCAACATCAAATCACATTCGGCAATGAGTCTATCGGCACGCTCGCCTGACACTGCTCCTGGAGCATCAATGATGAGAACATCTGGCTTGTTTTTATCAAGCCTCTTGGGTAAATCACCAATATCATCCACATCACGCCAGTCAATGCCCATGATAGGAACGACATCGTTTGGGCGGTATTTTAAAAAACGCAAGGCAGACTTTTGAGGGTCAGCGTCAGCAATGGCAACACAATAGCCCTCATGAGCAAGAGCCACCGCCAAGGTTAGACTGATGGACGTTTTGCCACAGCCTCCTTTTTGGTTGGCAATAAGAATGGTAAACATGAATTGTCCTTAATATGCGGTCATAGAATTAGAAAATGATTGGGTTTTTGTTCGTGGTAGGTCTTTCAAACCATCATAAAACCAATCCTTAGACAGACTCAAGGCAATTGGCTTCATGCCACTTTATGACTCTATGAGTATAAATAGACTTACAAAACATCTAAACGATTGTACCCAAACTTAACAAATAAAGCAATCCATGTGGTTAAAAATCAACAGATATTCACTCTAGCCCAGATAACCGACCAAATCATCAAGTCATGAGATATACAAATGATAAAACATAAAGACGCATAGGGCATCAAGTCTAGATATGTAGACTGATGTCTAAGTTCATCTAGAAGTATACAAATAAATCATACCAGCGGCGGAGTTAATGGCTTGATGAGCTTGGGCGTGGTATTGACAGCTTGTTTGGCAGGAGAGTTTTGATGTTCGTGACCGTCTTTGGTTGGATTGTCTTGGATATAGAGCTTAGGCAAATCAAGCACTTGTACCACAAAGGCATATTTTAAGGTATCTCTGTCCCCTAAGTATCTTTGATAAAAACTAGAATTTAGCAATCCTGCACCACCCTGCCCTAACGCCCACACACTCGCCAAAAAATCTCGGGTATCCATCGTACTGCCTTGCTCTATCAAATAGTGTTCAGCAATCTCATAAATACGCTTCATGCGTTCACGTCGCACCTTATAAAGCTCGCCAAATAAACGGTTCAGCCCCGAAGCAGTAGAGGACAGCTTATCCTCTAAATGATGAAACATCATCGCTCTCTGCGGTCTTAGCAGCACTTGTAATACCATGCGTGCCACACCCGCTCCCACCCCATCATCAATCATGGTCATCTCATGCAGACGCTTTTCATGCTCTATCAAAAGTCGCAGCAACAACTCATCTTTACTGACAAAATGCTTATACAACGTCCCCTTCGCCAAATCCAAATGACGTGCCAAGCTGTCCAAAGTCAAGTCATAATCCCCCGAATCCAATAACAGCTGCTCAGCGGTCATTAAAATCTGTCGCTCTCGATGCTCAAACTGTTCTTTACGACTGCTCATGTAGTTGTTTTCTCTTAGAGGGTGGGCAATGGGTAAGCATATAAATCGCTTCAATTATAGCAAAATTTCAAAGTTTGTGAAATGCTTATAAAATAGTTACGAAATTCACACATATTCACTCATAAATACTTGGCAAAATTTCCCAAAATCCTCTACAATAGTAATATGCAATTGATTGATTTTATTGCATTTATATGATTTTGACTTACGGCTCGTGTGCTGGGTTTTGTTGCTTAATAAACCTTTGTTTTTATAAATTTTTGTGCATAGCCGTTCACATCCTAATGATTTTAGGGTATAATAATAGCATATCCAAAATGGGTAACACAGGAAAACACATGACCGCCAAACACAACCCACAAGATTTTGAAAACCCGCCCATTAACTGGGTGCCCGCCATTTTTCTTATTAGCACGCCATTACTTGCCTTGATTTTAGTGCCGTGGTATTTATGGACACATGATACCACACCTGCTTTATGGGTGGCGTTCTCGCTATTTATGGCATGGACAGGATTATCCATCACCGCAGGCTATCATCGTCTGCTTGCTCACAAGTCTTATGAGGCTCACCCCATCGTAAAATACTTCTTATTAATTGGGGCGACGTTGGCGGTACAGAGTTCAGCATTTGACTGGTGTTCAGGACATCGTGTACACCATCGCCATGTTGATGATGAATATGACGACCCCTACTCATCACGTCGTGGATTTTGGTTCAGTCATATGCAATGGATGTTAAAAAAATATCCCAGCGGTCAATATGACTATAAAAACATTCCTGACCTGAAAAAAGATAAAATCCTAGTCCATCAGCATGAGCATTATGGTTGGTGGGTATTGCTGACCAATATTATTATTCTAAGTGCAGTAGGGCTTATCATCGGTGACATGCTCGGGGCGTTTTTGATTGTTGGTCTGCTTCGCATGGTTCTGACCCATCATTTTACATTCTTCATCAATTCACTATGCCATATGTTCGGTACTCGCCCTTATACTGACGAAAACACCGCACGCGACAACCCCATTTTGGCGATTTTTACTTGGGGTGAAGGGTATCATAATTACCATCATTATTTCCAATACGACTATCGTAATGGTGTTAAATGGTGGCAATACGACCCTACCAAATGGCTCATCGCCGCTCTTTCTAAGATTGGTCTTGCCAAAGAGCTAAAAACCGTGGACGATCTAACCATCAAACACGCTGAAGTAGCCATGCAGTTTAAACGTGCCCAAGCTCGTATTGCAGGCGGTGACCTATCCTTAGATGATAAGCTCATGCTTTTTAAAGATAAAATCAGTGCCGAATATGATGCCTTTACTCATACTGTGGAAGAGTGGCACGCCCTAAAAGCTAAATCCATGGAGCTAAAACGCACCGAATTCGCCAATCGTTTACATGAAGCTGATGAGTATCTAAAAGAGCAGTTCGCCCAAATTGAACAAAAAATTCTCGCTCATAGCACCCAAATTGAGCAGGCGTTTTTACAATTAAAAGGTCAGACTATTAAAGTTAAAAATTAAGAGGCTGATTTTAATTTTGCCTAAATTTTAGAGCAAACAAAAAGAGTGGTTCATTCAAGCCACTCTTTTTTATCATAATTTGGGCAAGTTAGCTTACGATTAGATATAGATGAGATCACGAAGCATCATGGTCTGATTATTGTTTTGAGTGTGATTAGGCGTCATCCACTTTTTGTATTATTAATAAATCAAGGCGTGTCAACATCTTATAATATGGTATAAGTTATCCATGATGATGGGCTGTATTTTTGATCTGACAAGCCCGCCCACAATGCTAATTTGCCAAACATCCATACCTAAAAGATGTGCTTTATGATAAAGACCACCTAAATATCATAAGGCATAAACCCTTTTATCATATTATCATGTGCGGTCGTAGGCTATGACCCTCTGAGCTTGCGTTGTAGACGTGCCAAGAAACTCAAAGGCTCCGCCTCTTGACCCTGAGAAGATGTTGGACTAGAAGGTCTGGCAATATCATGAGTATCTTTTTGATCATCTTCAATGGTGGGCATGGTGGTGTTTATACCAATGTCTTGATAACTCACCGCTGTTAGGTACTGAGCAAATAACAAAGAGACGATGACTTTTTGTATCAATAATCGGCTCAGAGATGTACGACTTACAATCTCATCAAGTGTGCATTTACTCTGCAGTGCGGTCATCACTTGATGTATGCGTTCATCAACATCTTTCATTGCCGCTACTTCCGAGGATAGCTGATAGCAAGCTTCTTGATTAAATAATGGCAAAAGCTTATCAGCATTCGTCCATCCAATGTGATAGAGCCATTGATTCAGATTCCACGCCTCTTGTGACTCATCTACCGCACCTCCATAGACACGCAGTCGCCATGTGTCAATATTTGCCGCCTTAGTGCTTTTTGGCCATACGAGGCGACGAGCACCGTCAATCACCGCAAACACCTCTCCATTTTGTAGAAGCTCGAACAGCGAATGAGGGTGGGCGTGCAATGTTTCAACCATCTCAATGACATCACCAAGTTTATCATAACGAGCAGGTTTGACATCTTTGGACTGTGTTGGCTTTACTGATTTGACTGACGCTTGGGTTAATGACTCTTCATGACTGGCGGGCTGATTCTGATTTGTTACGGCCAAGGTCGAACTACTGCTAGAGACTGATTGATATGGCAGCCCTTTTAAAATAATGACATTATGATGCAGCCAATCATTTAAGGCGTTGATTTGTTTTAAGGGTAAAACTAAGGAGTTACCGCTAATACCTCCCTCGCCCGTTAAGTTGCGACTGACATATAAAATTGGGGTGCGTGAATGAATATCAACCAATTTTTGTACGCTGGCAGAATGCTTAAAATCCTCATTGATAACATACAAATCCACCTCGCCCGCCTGAGCAGACACCCAATCCAAATCCACGTCCAAGCGTAATAATACCCGCAAATAGCCCTTGAAGGTAATCTGGTCAGCGGGACTAACACCCACCATGGCAATTTTCATTTTCTTTTTAGGATTGATGTTTGTCATGAATCACTCTTTGTCAAAGTTTATTGTTTTGGTGTTTTGGGTTGACTTATTCATCGTTCATTTTGGCAGACCTGATGTCAAGCTTGGTTTTATCAACAGACCTCTTGATAAAAAGATACCCAACTAAAATCCTTGTGTTTGAATACCCTTATAAGCCAAATTTAGCCAAATTGGACTGGGTGGCAAGTCGTGCTCAAGTTTCATTTAATTGAAAAACTTAGATAAATCGCAAGCCTTTTTTTGTTGATAATTTATAGCAATATCAGCAATCTAACAATCAAGACAGGATTTGGCTGATTTTCACAAAAAAGTGGTAAGTGATGCCATCGAAAATCTAACATGGTAAAGCGTATGAACCACAAACACACCAATGGCTAACAACCAAAACAGCACATCGGGTCAAAGCCATGTTTAAATAACCATGACCTCATCAGCCTTGTGATACGATTTATTTGTACTCACCTTATATTTTATACCATAATTGACTCTAGGGCTATCCCAAACACTCACAAATTTAATTTATTCATAATACCGATAAATGAGTTTCTAACAATAAAACACTTATTAAATTAAAGGGCGAGTGGGACAAAACTTTATTCCTAAGATGTGCTTATGTTTTAACTGGAGTTAAAAATTTAGAAATCACTAGCCTTCTTAGTTGATAACTTAGATGATAGAATTAAGTTGTCATGATAATATTGATAAGCTTATGAAAGATAAAGGGTGATTTAAACCAAAAAGCTCATACAGCTTGACAAGCTCCTACCTCACCTTTAATTGTCACTGTCGCACCTGTCAATGCAAATAAGCCTTTGATTTGCTCACTGGCATTATCTTTGGCAAGGGTCATGATGTCGCCTTGACATGCTTTTTGCAGCACCTCACTTTTGGCAGATGTCTGAGCCTGAGTTAAAATTGCAGGATCATTATCCACCACACCAAACAGTCCGGTCTGCCAGTCATAAACTTGAATGTCATCAAGAAAAACCTCGAAGATTTGCGAGGGCGGTAGTGTGATGACGATGTTAGCATGAGGGGCAACTTTAGGGTCGGTCTGAGGGTCAAAGGTCACTTGAACCTGCTCAGGAGTAATCTTTGACAAATCCACACCTGCCAACACACGTCCTTTTGCCACGAACAGTCCCTTTTGTTCATCTTGCCACAATCGTTGCCATGTGCCTTGCTTTTGGGCGGTGATGACTGTATCCACCCCAAAAGCTACTGTATTAAGACGTGCCATCTTTTGTATTTCGGTCACCACCCCATCTCGGCTGATGGCAGATACGGCAGGTTCTTGAGTCGCTTTCATGGTCAGATAAGCCGTCAAAATCACTGCCATGATGATGCTTGCGATGATGCAAAATAAGGTAAATCTGTTGGGTTTTTTAGTGTTGGGCGTGGTCATGAATGTCCTTAAATTCAGCAAAACTAATGGTTACCTCATCCATTGATAGATGAGGATTTGCACATAATTAATATATTAAGGGTAATTTTAAGGTTTATCAAAAAAAATCGCTTGCACAGTTACTAAACTTTACTTTAATATAATACGTTTTTACCGAATTTAGGCTTATTTAGCCATCTTTTGACCAAATTAGTGAGAATCTTATGAAAGCCAGCCAATTCACCCTAGCCACACTTCGAAACACCCCAAGCGATGCCGACATTATCTCTGCCCAACTCATGATTAAAGCAGGTCTTATTCGCAAACTTGCCTCGGGGCTTTATGTGTGGATGCCCACAGGTCTTAGGGTGCTAAAACGTGTGGAAAAAATTGTTCGTGAAGAGATGGAGCGTATCCACGCCCAAGAGCTAATCATGCCGGTCGCTCAGCCTGCCGAACTGTGGCAAGAAAGTGGGCGTTGGGAGGATTATGGGGCAGAGCTGTTACGTTTTAAAGACCGTCATGGGCGTGACTTCGTATTAGGGCCGACCCACGAAGAAGTCATCACAGACATCGCACGAGGCGAATTAAAGAGCTATAAACAGTTGCCTGTCACCTATTACCAAATCCAGACCAAGTTTCGTGATGAAATTCGCCCTCGCTTTGGGGTCATGCGAGCCAGAGAATTCACCATGAAAGATGCTTATTCTTTCCATATTGACAAAGATAGCCTTGCACAGACTTACCAAGATTTTTATGGAGCTTATACCCGCATTTTTACCCGTTTGGGTCTAAATTTTCGAGCGGTTCAAGCCGATACAGGTTCTATTGGGGGTTTTGCCAGCCATGAATTCCATGTACTTGCCGACAGTGGAGAGGATGATATCGCATTTAGCAGTGAATCGGATTATTCAGCCAATGTTGAGCTTGCCGAGGCCATCTGCACAGAGATTCGCTCTGCACCCACCCAAACACGGACGGACGTAGACACACCAAACATGCCCACCTGTGAAGAAGTGGCACAACATCTAGGGATTGACCTAAAACAGACCGTGAAAACTCTCATCGTCAAAGGTGCTTATGGTGATGATGCACCCAATATGCCAAAACTGGTCGCTCTTGTCCTGCGTGGTGATCATACCCTAAACGAGCTAAAAGCTGAAAAGTTACCTCAAGTCAAAGCACCTTTTGAAATGGCAACCGAAGATGACATGAAAGAGGCAGGTCTCGTTAAGGGTTATATCAGCGTAGATTTGGCAAGTTATGACATTCCTGTTATCGCTGACAGAAGTGCAGCTGCCTTATCTGATTTTGTCAGTGGTGCCAATATAGCCCATAAACACACCACAGGCATGAACTGGGAGCGAGATGCCACTTTCACAGACGTGGCAGACATTCGCAACGTCGTCGATGGCGACCCTAGC
>JBHCHC010000129.1:0-3496 GCA_041802645.1 Moraxella sp.
ATTAGTTGGCGAAGTGCTTGCCCACGATGACTTAGGGTATTTTTGGTAGCTTTATCAAGCTCGGCTGACGATTTTTGTAAGTCGGGCAGCCAAAAAAGCGGGTCATAGCCAAAGCCATTTTCGCCAATCTCATGGGACAAAATCTCGCCCATCCACTCACCTTGAGCAATGATGGGCAAGGGGTCATCGGCGTGGCGCACCAAAGCAAGCACACAGACAAATTTGCCAATGATGGGGGTGTCCGTGCGAAAGATTGCCAATTCTTTTAAGAGCTTAGCATTATTGGCTTTGTCATCGCCATGCACACCCGCACCATCCAAACTGGCATAGCGTGCCGAATAAATCCCTGGAGCATTGCCAAGCACGGGGACGCACAGTCCTGAGTCATCAGCGATGGCAGGCAGCCCACTCATACGACTGGCATGACGGGCTTTGATGATGGCGTTTTCTACAAAAGATAGCCCTGTCTCATGAGCCTCTTCAATCTCAAGCTCTCTTTGGGAGATGATGTGTATGCCTAAATTTGCCTGATCAAACAGCATTTGGAATTCGGCTAATTTACCTTGGTTATGACTGGCTAAGATGAACTTTTGCATAAGATGACCTTGATGATGTAATAATCATTTTGTGCCATTGGGTGTTTTAGAATATGAGCATTCATTACGCCATTGACTGACTATCTGGTGCATGTCGCATGTCACACACCTTAAGAAAATATTAGCTGTTAAGGCTATAGAAGTGCTTTTGGTGAAAAATAAGTCAAATCTTGTCTTTGGTAAACTTGTCAATATGATGATATTGTCTAGAAACACATCATACATCACAAAGACAAAGGCTGTTGGATAAGCTCAATCAAGGTATGCAAACCGATATAGCCTGCACCACCTGTTACTAGGATTTTTTTCATTTTTCTATCTCTTTTGTTCTTTGGATTGGCAAATACTGCGTCCAATGCCATCGTAATACCCCACTAAGCGAGCAATATCATCATCACCAAAAATATTTTTACCATCAAATATTGGCAAGGCGTGGCGGTTGATTCTATCTACATCAATCTTGGTGGTTGTAAGCCAATTGAGCACAAACAATGCATCTAGCCCATCAAGAGCATATGGCTCATCACTTAGTACAAACAGTGGCTCATTACCATACAGCTCACCAAGCTCAAAGCCTGCATTGGGAGCATAGACGTAGGTTTTGATATCATACGACCACAGAAGTTTTAATAAGGGGTGAATTGCCCCACCTGTGGTACGTCCTGTGCCCGCACGATAGCCCGCCCCCCAAATCATCACTGATTTATCATCAATAAAGCCATCAAAATACCGCCAAAATTTACGGAAAATCAGCTCTTTTTGGTCTTCGTTAATCGTGCAAGTTGCTCGTAGTAGCTTTGCATCCACCTGCTCTTTGGCAAACAACTCAGCAAGTAGCGCTGTCTCACTTGGTAGCGTATACCCCCCAAAGCCCCAACCTGCTGACAAATAGTCATCACCGATACGCTTATCTAAGCCCAAAATGGTCTCTATCTTGGCAATGTCCACACCCGCTTTGTCAGCAAGGCGTGCCATTTCATTCATAAAACTTAAACGTGTGGCAAGCATTGCCATGATGGTGGAGCGGGCAAATTCTATGGTTTTTATATCACCCACATAACGCTGACTGGCATGGGTGGACAAGGATGCGATAAGCTCATTGTCCTCTGCCACGCCTGCACGCTTTTCACCAATCAAAAGCAAATCGGGAGCAGACAAGGACAAAAAGCCCATGCCATCCTTCATAAACACAAAGGGTACATAACACACCTTATCCTGCACAAGCCCATCTGCACGCTGTGTCATCTCACCAATACCAAGCGAACCGCTTAAGATAATCTGGGCTTTGAAACCAAGATCATCCAAATCTGCAGCATCATCCTTGTACAAAAATACCCAAATGTACTCACTTTGTTGCACATCATGATGATTGTACATATCGGTATTTAGGCAAATTTGTCCACCGCTTACATACAGTTGCCATAGAGCGACCATTTGACGGTCAAATTTATAATTCGCCAACACCCCATCTACCGCTCCGCTCTTGGCATACACACTGACCACCCGCCCAAGACTTGCCAACCAAATGGCGGTATTTAAGGATTCATAGCTTGCACCAATGATGGTTATTGACATGACTTACGCTCCGCTCCTACCGCCAAAATCCGAGCAAGCAGTCCATTGGTTGAGCCATCAAAGCCGTCCGCTCTGCCATCATTTAGGGCATCAAACACGCTATTTGCCATCACTTTGCCCACTTCTACGCCCCATTGATCAAAGGGATTGATGTCCCAAATCACGCTCATCACATACACTTTATGCTCATATAGAGCAATGAGTGATCCCAAAGTCTGTGGCGTGAGACTGTCAAGCAGTAGCGTCGTGGATGGTTGATTACCACGGTACTTTTTAAAATTGGCAAACTTATCCATCGTATCGCTCCCTTGCAACGCCTCATTGCCAAAGGCAAGTACTTGCGACTGAGCAAGACAGTTTGCCAAGGATAATTTGTGCTGTTCTTCTAAATAGGCATCATGATGGTGCTGCTGATTGTCATAACGGCGAATCGGCGTGATAAAATCACACGACACCCTTTGCGTGCCTTGATGCAATAGCTGATAAAAAGCGTGCTGAGCGTTTGAACCAATATCCCCCCACAAAATCGGGCAAGTGGCATAATCCACTGCTTGTCCTGTGCGTGCCACTGATTTACCATTGGACTCCATTTCAAGCTGGGTTAGGTAATTGGGCAAATAAAACAAACGCCCATCATAAGGCAGCACTGTGTGAGCGTTAATGCCCAAAAAGGTGGCATTCCACACACCAATCAAGCCAAGCAGTACGGGTAAATTCTGCTCAAACTCAGTCTTGGCAAAGTGCCTATCCATTTCATGTCCACCCGCCAAAAACGCCAAAAACCCATCCATACCAAGACGAATGGCAATGGCAAAACCAATGGCTGACCACACACTAAAACGACCGCCGACCCAGTCCCATAGCAAGAGCTGATTGTCCGCATGAATGCCCCATGCACTCATCTTGTCAGCTCGGGTAGATATGCCAATAAAATGTCGACGTAGTAGGCTCTGCTCTTTTGCCCCTGTGGCAAGTAGCCACGCTCGTGCGGTTTTGGCGTTGGAGAGTGTATCAATCGTGCCAAAAGACTTGGATGAAATGATAAATAGTGTGGTCTGTGGATCAAGGCGTTTTAGCAGGGTATCAATCTGTGTGCCATCCATATTGGAGACAAAGTGCACAGAAATGTCTGTATCCGCCCATTCATCAAGGGCGTTTGCCACCATGAGCGGACCCAAATCTGAGCCACCCACACCGATATTAACCACATCGGTGATTGCCTTACCTGAATAACCCCGCCACACGCCTGTACGGATACGATTGACAATCAGCTCACACTTATCTAGGCTATCATGCACCTGCCCACCGACATCCACGCCATCCAC
>JBHCHC010000130.1:0-14501 GCA_041802645.1 Moraxella sp.
GCTTGATTTTGATGGGGCATGAAGTCAAATAAAAGCCAGTCTAGAAACTGGCTTTTGATGAATGTTCTATCTATGATTGGATAATCACTCAACCGAGCGAAGTAATTCATTGATGCTGGTTTTGGCACGAGTTTGTGCGTCCACTTTTTTGACGATGACAGCACAATATAGACTGTGGCTGCCGTCCGCACTTGGCAGACTGCCCGATACTACGACCGACCCCGCCGGTACACGACCATAGATAATCTCGCCTGTGGTGCGGTCATAGATTTTGGTTGATTGACCGATATACACACCCATGGAGATGACCGAACCTTCTTCTACAATCACACCTTCCACGATTTCACTTCTGGCACCGATAAAGCAGTTGTCTTCGATGATGGTGGGGCTGGCTTGCAAAGGCTCTAGCACACCACCAATGCCAACTCCGCCTGATAAGTGAACGTTTTTACCAATTTGGGCACACGAACCGACCGTCGCCCAAGTATCGACCATCGTGCCTTCATCTACAAATGCACCGATATTGACATAGCTTGGCATTAAAATGGTATTTTTGGCGATGAAAGAACCTTTGCGAGCGACTGCAGGCGGTACCACGCGAATACCTGCTTGCTTAAAGTCTTCTTCGCTCCAATCGGTGAATTTGGTGTCTACCTTGTCATAAAAACGCAAATCACAAGATTCAATAGGTTTGTTGTCATTGATTTTAAACGACAAAAGCACGGCTTTTTTGAGCCATTCATGAACGACCCATTCGCCATTGATTTTTTCAGCAACACGTAAAGAGCCGTTGTCTAGACCTGCTAGGGCTTCTGTAACGGCAGAACGAACCTCGCTTGGGCAGTCGCTGGCACCAAAGTTTGCACGGTTTTCAAAGGCGGTCTCAATGATGCTCTGTGTTTGTGTGGGATTTTGCAAAGACATGATGTTTTCTCTATATAAACATAAAAACGCTATTTTAGCACAGTTGGGAAGTGAGTTTAAATGGTTTTGTGAATCTTGGGGTTTTTAGCCATGCTAAGATGTCATGATACACCTTGTCTTTATCTTTCTCGTGTAGGGGTTCATGCCTCATGTTGGGGTAGAGATGTGTTTGTATATGTTGACCTGCCTTAATTAGTTCATCATGTAGTTTCTCAATATCTTGCCCCATGTGTCCGACAGGGTCATCTTTACCACTTACCAATAGGATGCGAAAATCATGTGGAGTGTGGGCATACCATGCAGGCGTGGTGGCTTTTTTGATGAGGGCTTGTAAGGCGACAAAGCCATTATTACTAAACGCAAAACCGCATAAGGGATCACTTTCAAAGGCTTTGATATTATCAGCATTCTCAGAAAGCCATGCAAAGGGTGATGCCCAGATGGGTGAGCGAATTTGGGAGAGTAAGTAGTGATTTAAGAGCATGGCAAAGTGCATGTTAGGACGTTTGGGGTTTAGATGATTGACCACGCCAAGTGCGGTGAATGCCAAGCGGTTTAACAGACCAAAGCTATTGCCCGTTCCCATGAGTATTGCCCCATCAAAACTTATGGCATGGTGGGTCAGTACTGTTCGCACCACAAATGAACCCATCGAATGTCCCATGATGTAATGGCAAAGCGGACGATTGGTCAGTGAATACGCCTTGTCTTTTAGCTTATCTGCCATGATGACCACGTCTTTACAGAGGGCTTGAACAGGGTGTTTTTCGTCAATAAAACCAAGCTCGTATTTATCCTTGACCGTCTGACCATGCCCAAGCTGATCGTAAGTGGCGACCAATACGCCATGATCTGCCAAAAACTGGGCAAATTTGGCGTAACGCCCGCTGTGCTCACTCATGCCGTGTACGATGAGTAAGGTCGCCACAATCTCACCTGTCGGCACAAAAAACGTGTGGTGCAGGCGGTGAAATTGGTTGGAAGATAAAATGATGGATTGAGCGTTTGTCATGTGAGATGAGATGTCCTAAAAGCAATTAACTTTCCCAAGAAATGTCTATAAATCTACCATCCAAACCAAACATCACCGCCAAAATTTGGTCAGACTGTTCAGGGTCAATCATATAGTCCATGATAATTTGACCATCTTCATCATACCAACTTGCTATGGTTTGTAGTTTTAATAATTTGACAAAAGTATCAGCGGTTAATTTGTTGTCATCAATCAATGCAGCCAATTGGGGTAAATCATAATCATCAATCGCATTGGTATAATGCTCCATAAATTCACCATCAGCAGTTAAGTAATTGATGAGTTCTGATGTTGCCTTTTGATGGAGGTTGTTTATGTTTTGGAAGTGAATGGCGGATTTATCCAAAAACTCTGCTGTGGGTTTTAGGCTTTCATCTGCTACCCATAATAAAAGCTCAATAGGGTTGTCGGTGATGTGCGATAAGGTAATATTACTTTCCCAAAAGCACAAATCATTAAAATTTAATTCACCAAAATAAGGATGAGTTAGCATAGTCATAGCATCCCTTGTTGTCTATCGCATCAAAAAGGATGCCCTAGGTTTGATGGTTTTACTCATCAAAAACACCCACTCTTCTCACCATTTTCTGCTTTTGCCAGTCTCTCCTCGGCAAGGGCTTTTGAGCTACGTACAGGCGGTGGACAGTCCTCGCCATAATACTGACGGTCGGCAAAGTAACTAGAACGCACCATGGGATTTGCCCAAATATTAAAAAAGCCGAGCTCTTTGCCGTACTTGGTGTAACGTGCAAATTCATCAGGGTGGACGTATCGGTCCACAGGCGCGTGGTTTTTGCTGGGAGCAAGATACTGACCGATGGTGATGATGTCCACGTCATGAGCTTTTAAATCGTCAAGTAGGGCATAGACCTCCTCTTCGGTCTCGCCAAGTCCTACCATAAAGCCGCATTTGGTGGCGACATCAGGACGACGTGCTTTATATGCTTTGAGTAGATTGAGCGAATGCTGATAATCTGAACCGGGGCGAAATGCCTTATAAAGACGTGGCACGGTTTCAATATTGTGGTTAAATACATCAGGAGCCGTCTTGGTAAGCAAGTCAAGGGCAATCTCTTCACGCCCACGAAAATCAGGCACCAAAATCTCAATCAGGCAGTTGGGACTTAGTGCTTTGGACTCTTCGATGACTTCCACAAAATGAGAGGCACCGCCATCTTTTAAATCGTCTCTATCCACGCTGGTGATGACGGCGTATTTGAGTCCAAGTCCCAAGATGGTCTCGGCGGTATGGCGTGGCTCATCTTTGTCCAGTGGATTAGGTCTGCCATGAGCCACCTCGCAAAACGGGCAACGACGTGTACAAATATCCCCCATGATCATAAAAGTCGCCGTGCCATCACCAAAACACTGAGGGAGATTAGGGCAAGCCGCCTCCTCGCAGACGGTGTAGAGTTTTTGTTTGCGAAGCGTGCCTTTGATGCGTTCCACCTCGGCAGGGCTTGACAGCTTGACCCGAATCCAGTCGGGTTTTTTGGGGGTTTCTACACTAGGAATGACCTTAATGGGAATGCGAGCAACTTTGTCATAGCCACGCAGTTTTTCACCTTGGATGGCTTTTTTTGGGGCGGGGCGAGCTTCTGGGGTGTAGGTTTGGACGGTCATGGCTTATCCTAATAATTATGCAATAAATAGTGTTATAAAATTATCTTAACAAAAATTCTCCTATTATACGCCAAATTGTCAAAAATAACACGCACAAATTGGCATAGTTCCTATGTCGGAGTAAATGCCAAAAATGCAAATCCTTTGATGGGTGTTCTATGGTATACTTGATCATCATGGATAATGGTCTTTGATATCGGGAAATATTTAGAACCGTAAGGGGGTGTGATGCAAGCGATGGTGGATGCGTTGATTTTGGTGGGTGTATTGGCGGTGTTTTTATTATGTATTCGATATGCATCATGGATACAAAAGATCTGGATAACAAACGGCAGATGGCATACTTGGCGCTTTATGCTGATGATTGCGTCATTGATGATTGTTAAAGATATCATCGCAAGGGTCTTTGGTGAGCAGACAGTTGCATGGCTAACATCGCAAGGTATTGGCTTTGGCGTGCTGTATGCCATCTATGTGCTTTTTGTGATGGCATTGGGCGTGAAGCTAATAATAAGTGCTTACAAAACTTCTCAGACATCACCGAAGTGGCTGGGTGTGGGGATTCATCTGCTGATCTTGGTGGGGCTGTTGTCTTTACCGTTTTGGGCGTAATTTTATACAAAAAATCGCATAAATCCTTGCAATCGCTCAGCATATTTTGATAGCTCTTATCATCATTTACAAAATAAATGTTGATTATGGCAACAGATTTTTTGAATTTATAACAAATTTGGGATATTATTAGAAGTGGAAACGCAACGCCAAAATTGGCTTGTGATATCAATCTCTAGGCACTTGGTTTGGCACTTGCCGAAGACATCAAGCACCGAATGGGATGGTTTACAATAAGAGGAACTAATTATGTTAGAACAATACAGAGCCCATGTTGAAGAGCGTGCTGCACTAGGCGTACCTCCTCAGCCATTGACCGACGCCCAAATGGCGGATTTGGTGGAACTCTTAAAAAACCCACCTGCTGGCGAAGAAGATTATTTGGTAGATTTGCTTGAAAATCGTGTACCTGCTGGTGTTGACCAAGCCGCCTATGTCAAAGCCGCTTTTTTAAATGCGATTGTCAAAGGCGAGGCATCATCGCCACTGGTCACCAAAGAGCGTGCAGTTTATTTGCTTGGTACGATGCTAGGCGGTTATAACGTCGCTCCATTGGTGGAGCTTCTAGATGATGCCGAACTTGGCGGATTGGCGGCAGATGCCTTGAAAAAAACGCTACTCGTGTTTGATGCCTTTCATGATGTGGAAGAAAAAGCCAAAGCAGGCAACGCCAATGCCAAGGCGGTATTACAGTCATGGGCAGATGCTGAGTGGTTCACCAGTCGCCCTGATGTGCCAAGCGAGATGAAAATCACCGTCTTTAAAGTCACTGGCGAGACCAATACCGACGATTTGTCCCCTGCCCAAGATGCGTGGAGTCGCCCTGACATTCCTTTGCATGCCAATGCCATGCTAAAAAATGAGCGTGATGGCATCAACCCTGAAAAAGCAGGCGAGGTAGGACCGCTTAGCCAAATCAAAGAACTCGTCGCCCGTGGCAACCCTGTGGCCTACGTGGGCGATGTGGTCGGAACAGGTTCAAGCCGTAAGTCTGCGACCAACTCCGTGCTTTGGTTCTTTGGCGATGACATTCCGCACATCCCCAATAAGCGTGATGGTGGTGTGTGTCTGGGCGGTAAAATTGCACCGATTTTCTTTAACACCATGGAAGATGCAGGGGCATTGCCTGTTGAGATTGATGTGGCTGACATGAATATGGGTGATGAAATCACCCTAAAAATTGATCATGACAACGCCACCGTCACTGCGTTCAAAGAGGGCAATCAAATCGCCCAAAGCCAACTAAAAACCCCTGTGCTGCTAGATGAAGTCCGTGCAGGTGGTCGTATTAACCTCATCATCGGTCGTAACTTAACAAGCAAAGCACGTGAGGCGTTAGGTCTTGAACCCTCTACTTTGTTCCGCACGCCAGAGCAACCTGCCGATACTGGCAAAGGCTTTACCCTTGCCCAAAAAATGGTCGGTCGTGCTTGTGGACTGCCTGAGGGTCAAGGCATCCGCCCTGGCACTTACTGCGAGCCTAAGATGACCACCGTCGGTTCACAAGACACCACAGGTCCGATGACTCGTGATGAACTCAAAGACTTGGCGTGTCTTGGCTTCTCATCTGACTTGGTCATGCAGTCATTCTGCCACACTGCTGCCTATCCTAAGCCCATTGACGTGGTTACACACCATACACTGCCTGACTTTATCATGAACCGTGGCGGTGTATCACTTCGTCCAGGTGATGGTGTTATCCATTCATGGCTAAACCGTATGCTACTGCCTGACACCGTAGGTACTGGTGGCGACTCACACACTCGTTTCCCGATTGGTATTTCATTCCCAGCAGGTTCTGGTCTTGTGGCGTTTGCTGCGGCAACTGGTGTGATGCCCCTTGACATGCCTGAGTCTGTGCTTGTGAAGTTCAAAGGCAAAATGCAGCCTGGTATCACCTTGCGTGACCTAGTTCACGCCATTCCTTACTATGCCATCAAAGAAGGTGATTTGACCGTTGAGAAGAAGGGTAAGAAAAACATTTTCTCAGGTCGCATCCTTGAGATTGACTTAACCGAAATGGAAAATGACTTGACCGTTGAGCAAGCCTTTGAGTTGTCTGACGCATCAGCAGAGCGTAGTGCAGCCGGTTGTGCCATTACCGTTTCTGAAGACAAAGTGGCAGAGTACCTACGTTCTAACATCGTCATGCTCAAATGGATGATTGCTGAAGGTTATGGCGACGCTCGCACCCTTGCCCGCCGTGCAGAAAACATGCAAAAATGGCTAGACAACCCAAGCCTACTAAAAGCGGACGAAGATGCTGAATACGCCAAAGTGTATGAGATTGATTTATCTGAAATCAAAGAGCCAATCCTATGCTGCCCTAACGATCCAGATGACGCTAAGCTACTATCAGAAGTTGCGGGCGACAAGATTGACGAAGTGTTCATCGGTTCGTGTATGACTAACATCGGTCACTTCCGTGCCGCAGGTAAGCTGCTTGCCGAGGTGCCAGCAGGTAGTTTATCTACTCGTCTATGGATTGCACCACCCACCAAGATGGATGAGCGTCAGCTCATGGATGAAGGTTACTACAACACCTACGCACAAGCAGGCGCACGCACCGAAATGCCAGGTTGTTCACTGTGTATGGGTAACCAAGCACGTATCGCTCCTGGCTCTACGGCGGTATCCACGTCCACTCGTAACTTCCCCAACCGTCTAGGTCAAGACACCAACGTTTACCTAGCGTCAGCAGAGCTTGCCTCTGTGGCGTCGGTACTTGGTAAGTTGCCTACAGTTGAAGAGTACATGGCGTATGCAGGTAAATTGCAGTCTATGGAAGCCGAAGTTTACAACTATCTAAACTTTGACCAAATGGCGGATTATACCGAAAAATCTGACAAAATCAACGTAGCACAACTTGCTTGATTAACATATTGATTGAGCACCAAACACCGTTCTTAGGAACGGTGTTTTTTTGGATAATGACAGTCGATGATTGGATGTTTTGACATGCTTATTGTGATAATGATTTGATATTGATTGCTTTATGGTGGGTATAAGATGGCTGTTCCTATGGTAAGCAGTGGTTTGTGTATGATGTCTGAGGGGTTGGTGAGTATTGGGTTATATCATTATGTGAGCAATTTGGCTGATGTCTTTAGTTGCATTTATCGGTGATATGTCATTCTTAAGTTGCATTAGGCATATACAGAAAGTCAAAGGCAGTACGCTTTTTTGATAAAATATTCATACCCTGACGAATGATTGTCTCAAATTTGTGATAAAATAAAAAAATTTACAAAACCAACAACAAGGCACATTCATGAGTACAAATAACCAATCCTTCCTAACCTTTCAAGAGATTATCCTAACCCTGCAAAACTACTGGGCTGAGCGTGGCTGTGTGGTATTACAGCCTTATGACATGGAAATGGGTGCAGGCACGTTTCACACGGCGACATTTTTGCGTGCCTTAACCCCCGAAAAGTGGAACGCCGCCTATGTGCAGCCATCTCGCCGTCCGACTGATGGACGCTATGGCGACAACCCCAACCGCTTGCAACATTATTATCAGTTTCAAGTGGTACTAAAGCCCAATCCTGCCAATATCCAAGAGCTGTATCTGGGCTCACTAGAAGCCTTGGGCATTGATACCTTGACCCATGATGTGCGTTTTGTGGAAGACAATTGGGAGAGTCCGACACTAGGAGCGTGGGGCTTGGGCTGGGAAGTGTGGCTAAACGGCATGGAAGTGACGCAGTTTACTTATTTTCAGCAAGTCGGCGGCATCGAGTGCTTCCCTGTGACAGGCGAGATTACTTACGGGCTTGAGCGTCTTGCCATGTATATTCAAGGCGTGGACAGCGTCTATGATTTGGTTTGGACAGATGGCGAATTTGGCAAAGTTACTTATGGCGATGTCTTTCACCAAAACGAAGTGGAGCAGTCCACCTATAACTTTGAATACGCCAATGTGGATAAGTTGTTTGAGCTGTTTGATTTTTATGAAGCTGAAGCCGACAGACTGGTGGCGGTGAATTTGCCACTGCCTGCCTATGAGATGGTACTAAAAGCAAGTCATACCTTTAATTTGCTGGACGCTCGTGGGGCGATTAGTGTGACCGAACGCCAACGCTTTATTTTGCGGGTGCGAACGCTTGCCCGCAAAGTGGCGGTCAGCTATACCGAAGCCCGTGCCAAGCTTGGTTTCCCATTGGCGGACGAAGCCCATAAGGCGGAAGCACTGGAGAAGTGGCTACCCAAGGATAGCGAGTAAATTAAATGAGTAATGTGCTCATAAAAGTTTGGCTTGCAACAGTGGTGAGTTTGTTAAACACAATGGCTTATGCAGTGCCAAACTCTTGGAATCACAACCATAACTTTGGTCAGGCTGAGTTTTATATCGAAAATGAAAAAAATCAATCATTGACCATATCGTGCGGAGAGGATTATGGTCGTTCAATTTATTTTGATAAATTTATTCATGATGATATCGATGGTGTTAGCATGATTAAGGAAAATGGGTTTAGTTTTCTGTTTGATGACTTGCCCCCAATAATAGTTACTGCAACTGGCAATGAAGATGAAGAGTGGGAGAGGTTTAATTCAGCAATTTCCAAAGCAAAAACCATTCAGATTTTCCAATATAACCAACCAATAGCATTGTTTAAGCCACTAAGTTATAGTATTGAGCATGATATTGTAGGCATTTCTGAAGCTTGTGCAAAAATCGAACTTGATGATGAACTTATTGAAAATTCATAAGGTAAAAACATGACAAAAATAATCAAATTGACATCGTTCTTAGCTTTATCCACATTCCTAACAGCCTGTGGTTTTATCGGTGGTAATGACAATGATGATGAAAGGGGCGATAGCACCGAACAAATCAGCCGTCAAAATGACCAAAATGACAGCGACCGTAATGATGACCGCCAAAATAATGACCGTGATGGCGATGACGACAACGACGATGACGGTGACGGCGATGATGAACGCACTCAAGACAGCGACCGTGATGACAATAGCAACAAAAAAGACGATTGATTAGTATTTAAAAGCATTGGAAAAACCATGACCACAATCTTATTTGAACTTGGCACAGAAGAGTTGCCTCCAAAATCCCTAAAAACCTTACAAAATGCCCTGCACGAACACGTCAAAATGACATTGGGCGAGCAAAACATCGCTTTTGAGATCATCAAGGCATTTGCTGCACCACGTCGTTTGGCACTACTGATTGGGGGTGTTGGTGAATATCAACCTGACCGCACCGAGACCAAAAAAGGTCCTGCAGTCAAAGCCGCCTTTGATGCCGATGGTAATTTAACTCGTGCAGGACAAGGCTTTTTGCACGGTCTAAATGCTAGTGGTTTGAATTTAACCAAAGATGACTTAACTACCATCGCCGATAAAAAAGGTGAATATATCGCTTATGATTTGACCATCAAAGGTGAAAAAGTTGTCAATCTCATCCCAGCCATTTTGCAAAAAGCATTAGATGAGTTGCCAATCGCCAAGCGTATGCGGTCTGGGGCGAGCAAGGAGGAGTTTGTGCGACCTGTGCAATGGGTAGTCTTGATGGCGGATGATGCGGTCATTCCTGCCGCCATTCAGGGACATACCACAGGCAATCAAAGTCGTGGACATCGCTACCATTCGCCTGATTTTTTTGAGATTGACCATGCGGATAATTATGAAAATCTACTCGAAAATCATCAAGTTATCGCTGATTTTGACAAACGCCAAGCTCAAATCGTGACACAGGTAAATCACCTTGCTGATGAGATTGGTGCTGTCGCCATCATCCCTGATGACTTATTGGATGAAGTGACTGCTTTGGTAGACTTACCTGTGGCACTTAGAGCAGGCTTTGATGAGAAATTTTTAGCCGTTCCCCAAGAAGCTCTGATTAGCACCATGCAAGCTGACCAAAAATATTTTTGTTTGACCGATAAAGATGGCAAGCTAAAACCAAACTTTACATTTATCAGCAACATAGACAGTAAGGATAAATCTGCAGTCATTGCAGGTAATGAAAAAGTTGTGCGTCCACGCCTTGCTGATGCTGAATTTTTCTTTTTGCAAGACCAAAAACGCCCACTAAGTGACTTTGCTGAAACTCTAAAAAACCGAGTTTTTCAAGACAAGCTGGGTACGATTTGGGAGAAAGGTGAGCGTATCGCCAAACTATCTGCTTTTATTAGTGAGAACCTTAGAGGTTATGGTTGGGATGTGCCAACCGATGATGTGGTACGAGCGGGCATTTTGGCGAAGGCGGACTTGGCAACTACACTGGTGGGAGAGTTCCCTGAGCTTCAAGGTATTGCAGGAACCTATTATGCTCATCAGTCAGGCGAAAAATCAAGTGTGGCGGAGGCCATTACCGAGCAATACCTGCCAAAATTTTCAGGCGATGACCTGCCCAAAACCCCCATTGGTATTGCCCTTGCTTTGTCTGACCGCCTAGACACGTTGGTAGGTATTTTTGGGATTAACGAAGCACCGACAGGCTCAAAAGACCCATTTAGCCTAAGACGAGCGAGCATCGGTGTGTTGCGGATTTTAATTGAAAATAAATTGCCACTAAACTTAGCCAGTCTTGTAGGAGAGGCCATTAAAAATTATGGCAATAAGATCAATAACATGAGTGAAACCTTTAATGCTGTCATGGATTTTGTCAATTCACGCTATCGAGCGATGTACACCGAGCAGGGTGTGGCGGTAGATACCATCTTGGCGGTACAAGCCATTAATCCGCATATGCCATTAGATTTTGATGAGCGTATTCGTGCAGTACAAGCATTTCGTAGACTTCCCGAGTCGGCAACCCTTGCCCAAAATAACAAACGAGTGGCAAACATCCTTGCCAAAGCTCAGGCGGTGGGCGAGGTGGTTGATGAGAGCTTGCTGACTGAAACGGCTGAAAAATCGCTGTATCAAGCTATTTTGACTGCCAAAGAAACCGTCAAGCCCTTACGGGCGAAAGCAGATTATCAAGGCGTCTTGACTGCTCTGGCTGCTTTGGCAACGCCTCTGACGGAGTTTTTTGATCGTGTTATGGTGAATGCCGATGATGAAAATCTTAAAAACAACCGCTTGGCATTACTTGGGCAGGTGCGAACGCTATTTCTGAGTGTTGCAGATATTGGTGTATTGCAGGGTTAAAGGACTTTCTCAACCAATCAAAAACCCATCTGACGATCAGATGGGTTTAAATTTATCAGGTTAATCGCTGTTTGGCGACCTCAGAGGTTATTTTTGATTGATTTTGGTCATTGCCTTTTCATAGAACTCATTAAATCGGTCCTTGGCGGTATGAACAAATTCACTGTCGGCTTGCTCATCAATCATTTCGCTGATTTTACCGAAGAGTTCCTTGGTTTTTGATTTTTGGTAGACGGGCAGACGTTTGCAGACATCACTAACTTTGCCTTGAACCTCTTTGATGATAGACTCATCACCACGAGCGTCCAAAATGTCGCAAATCCAGTTAGCCAGTTCCACACACTCTTCTTCTTTAAAGCCACGAGTGGTAACGGCTGGCGTACCAAGACGAATGCCTGAGGTCACAAAAGGTGATTTGGGATCATTTGGCACAGAGTTTTTGTTTACGGTAATGTGAGCGTCCCCTAACCATTTATCCGCTTCTTTACCAGTAATGCCTTGTTTAATGAGGCTAATGAGCATCAGATGATTTTCTGTGCCACCTGACACCACATCATAGCCACGAGCGATGATGGTTTCTGCCATGACTTTGGCATTTTTGACGACTTGTTGTTGATAGTCTTTATACTCTGGTGTCATCGCCTCTTTAAAGCATACGGCTTTGGCAGCGATGGCGTGCATGAGTGGACCACCTTGTGTACCAGGGAATACGGCTGAGTTAAGCTTTTTCTCAATCTCTTCATTTTTCTTGGCAAGGATTAAGCCAGAACGGGGCCCGCGTAAAGTTTTATGAGTGGTAGTCGTGGTGACATCAGCAATTTGCACAGGATTTGGATAAACGCCTGCCGCCACAAGACCAGCGACGTGTGCCATGTCCACAAACAAATAAGCCCCTACACTGTCAGCAATCTCACGAAAACGTTGCCAATCCATCACCTGACTGTATGCCGAAAAACCTGCGATAATCATTTTTGGCTTGTGCTCATTAGCAAGACGCTGAATTTCATCATAATCTAGCAAGCCATTATCATCAATGCCATAATGTACCGCATTATAGGTTTTGCCAGAGAAGGAGACGCTTGCACCATGCGTTAAATGTCCACCGTGAGCAAGACTCATGCCAAGCACGGTATCACCTGCTTCTAGTAGGGCAAGATAAACAGCAGCGTTGGCGTTCGAGCCCGAATGTGGCTGTACATTGGCATAATCTGCCCCAAACAATTCTTTGGCACGATCGATGGCAATCTGCTCAACCACATCCACATATTCACAGCCACCATAGTAACGTTTGGCAGGATAACCTTCTGCGTATTTATTGGTTAGGGCAGAGCCTTGGGCTTCCATGATCGCGGGCGAGCAGTAGTTCTCTGATGCGATGAGTTCAATGTGGTCTTCTTGGCGACGACTTTCGCCATCAATGGCAGCGGCAATATCTGGGTCGTAGGTGTGTAGAGAGATATTTTTGAACATGGTGATACCTATGGCTAAGAATGGATGAAAAATGAGTGTGCTAAGTGTAGCATATTTTTAAGAAAATAGCACAAAGGATTTGGGGTGTGATGCTGACAAAAATTCATGCCAACTTAAAAATAATTATCGGATTATTTTAACTTAATATCAATTTGACAGCCAAAAATGAAATGACACGACTGATTTTTGCGTAAGCTTAAAAAGTCATGAATCTGTTGGGGGCTGTCATAGCAAGTGGTTGTTTGTGCGGTGGTAAAGCACATTTTTTGAATGTCGTGTGACAAACGCAGCAGGCGTTCAGGAGTGGTTGCTCCTTGCCCAAGAATGATGGATTGCTTATCGTTATGTTGATAAAGTGTAAATTGAGTTTGTGCAAAAGCTGACTCTCTTGGGTTGTGGTTTTTCTGAATTAGCTGCACAGTAACGGGCTGATTGGTCTTATTGGTAAAAGACATCATCTCCACCACATAGCACGAGGTCACAGAACACACCATGACAGCTATCATAATCACGGTTCGAATATTTTTGAGCATCGTAAATCCTTGGTAACATTAACATGACTTAGCTATGGGGCTATGGGCTTTTAGAACTCATTTAAAAACACCTCTTGTATCAGCACACTGTGCCCGCCCCATTCATACACGGTATTTCTCCCCCAGCGGTCTTCATAAAAATAAGTTCGCTGATGGGGTAGTGTTTTTCGTTGTTTAAACATGACATAGCCTATCGGTGTGCGTTTTAGATGGCGTAGGCGTTTAGCACTGCCTGTCAGACTGTCCAAAGGAAAAATGCTTTTGGCACGTACCCACGGCTCCTCATCATTGCCAAACAGTAGCACCTCTCGCACCCATGCCAAAGCAGGGCGGTGAACAGGAAGTTTCAAGAGTTTTTTGGTGTGAAAATCAAGGTTATCATAACGTTCAGAGAGTATTTGTACACATAAGGTCTGACCCGCACGCTTCTCTAACAGGGCAGTCAGTGACCCTTGTGCATACAGATAAGGCATCAAGGAATGTGGTGGAGTGGAAAGCATGGACAGGTCATGATGGGTAATCTTAAATCAATTTTATCACAAAATCAGATGATGAAAAGATAAAACGAGAGTCTTTTGAGATACTTTGTTACATTTTCTTTTTGTCATCTAAAATTTCGTACAAAAAAACTACAGTCGACATCAAAAAGACGTATCACAGCTATTTGTATAAAATACCTAAAATTTTCAGGGGTTTATCAAGATCGTGTGACAGGTTATCATCAATTTTTATAATACCAAACTCAATGTCATTTTTTTAAAAAATAGTCAAGATTTAAGTAGGCTATTGGATTAATGGGTTGAATTTGGGTATGCTAGTCACATGAAAACGAACGGCAATTCAACACTTTGTATTGCACTTTTCATAGTTGGTTTCATTCATCGGCAGTTATGTCATCACAGGTCAAACGACCTTATGAACTTAAGGAAAATAATCATGACTTATCAATCAGCTTTAGAACACGTTCGTAGCGTGAAAGAAAAACTCGGTGGCACTTGGGGTGCCATTCGCCCAGAAGATGCCGCTCGTATGATTGTACAAAACCGTTTCAAAACAGGTCTTGACATCGCCAAATACACCGCCGCCATCATGCGCCGTGACATGGCAGAATATGATGCGGACAACAGCAAATACACCCAATCACTTGGCTGCTGGCATGGCTTTATCGCTCAGCAAAAAATGATTGCCAA
>JBHCHC010000131.1:0-3868 GCA_041802645.1 Moraxella sp.
GGTACACCATCTAATCAGCTTAAAAGATTGAGAAAATGGTGTGGGATTTAGGCTAATCTAGTACAGCCCCTAATTTTATCACAAGGTATATTAAGCCGAGCCCGTTTAATAACCGCACCACATAACCATTACCCCACCATCATTTTCTTATTAATTTCCCCATTAACTCTCATTTAGGACATAAACATGGCATGGCAACAAATTCACTTACAAATCACCAAACATCAAGTAGAGCTTAGCGAAGCTCTGTTTTATGAAAATGGAGCCGTCTCCATCCTGCTAGAAGATGCGGGCGATGAGCCACTATTTGAACCCATGCCAGGTGAAGAGCCTCTCTGGGGGGATGTGATATTAACCGCCATCTTTGATACCCACTCAAATGACTTCTTTGCCAACACCAACTTTGAAAATCTTGCAACCGATATTGCTGCTGAAGTAGCTGCTAGCCGTTTTTGGTTGTCTGCCTTGGATGATAAAGACTGGACACGAGAATGGATGAGTCATTACAAGCCGATTAAATGCTCAAGAAATTTATGGATTGTTCCTGAATGGCTTGACGCTCCTGACCCCACCGCCACCAACCTTATTCTAGACCCTGGTCTTGCCTTTGGCACAGGTTATCACGCCACGACACGTCTGTGTCTTGATTGGCTTGCTGAGCAAGACTTGACTGATAAAGTCGTTATTGATTATGGCTGTGGTTCAGGAATTTTGGGCGTTGGAGCGTTATTGCTTGGAGCAAAACGTGTATTGGCGGTAGATATTGACCCTCAGGCCGTACTTGCCACTAACCAAAATGCCAAATTAAATGGTGTTGAAGATAGACTCATTGCCTTTTTACCCGAAGAGTTTAAGGCATATCAAGAGCAACATGGCACGCTTGCCGACACCATCACCGCCAATATTCTTGCCAAGCCACTCATTCATTTTGCCCCATATTTTGCCACATTGCTAAGAGATGAGGGCAGCATTGTGTTGGCAGGATTGATTGAAAATCAAGTGGATGACGTCATTGCTGCTTATCAGCCTTATTTTAACATTGACAAACCTTATCATTATGAGAATCATGAAGACCGCCATTGGTATCGTTTATCTGCTATTAAGCACAGCTTAACGGATTAAAATTGTCAAGAGCGTAACAATTTAGTAGGATAAGGAAAAATAGTCTATACGACTTCATTATGGGCTATTTATTTTTATATTTAAACTGGATTTTGAAAACTCATGACCCGTCAAACCAAATGCCCCAACTGCCAAACGATCTACCCTGTACCAGCCGCCAAACTTGGCGACCCCAACGTTCGTGCCAAATGTGGCAAAT
Source organism: Moraxella sp. (assembly GCA_041802645.1). GTDB lineage: Bacteria > Pseudomonadota > Gammaproteobacteria > Pseudomonadales > Moraxellaceae > Moraxella. The sequence continues at coordinate 1,322 of JBHCHC010000131.1, forward strand.
GTCAGCAATTGTTTTTTCTAAATGCCAATCTGATTACTCCTACAGCACAACCTCGAACGCAACATACCCCCACACAACAAAGATCTGTGTCGCAGACGGTCACCTCTGCTGGGCAAATACCTTCTAAAAAAGCAGAAACCACTGTTAATACGACCAAACCCACACCAACACATTCTGCCGTTTCGAGCATCACACCTCAGCACTCTCCAAACCAAAAGGTTGCACAACACACCGCTTCACAAGAGCTGCCCGCACCAACCTTAGATGCTGCCCTCACATCCTCTGCTGCACCTAAGCCTGCTAAGCGTGCCAAGCCTCTCCCCAGCAGTGACATGATTCATGATGACATGGATGACTCAAAGAGTGATACTCTTAGCACTCAAGTGATGTTCTCCGACCAAGAACTCGACAATTTCCTAAATGAAAATATCAGCTCCGCCTCTTACCTTGTCAAGAGCACCAAAGATGAATTGGCAGATAATGATAGCGAAGCATGGATTGAGAATTTACTTGATGACAGCAAGAATCCCACTGCACAAACACAGACCACGCAAGTGACATCTGCACCCATCATTGATGATGTAGACCTAAATGCCATCATTCCTGCTGCCGCACCAAAAGCCAAAAAACCTCTAAGTATTAAGAGATTTCGACCCACCAAACCAACGGCACAGCAGATTGCTACCAAAAAATCATTATGGTCACAGCTGCTTTGGTTATTTGGTTGTATTTTACTGATTGGCTTATTAGGACTTCAGTACATGTTATTTAACATGGATAAGGTTGCTAAGAACCCCACAACCGCCAATTTGGCTCATCAGGTTTGTGGCATCATTCAATGTCACGTGCCCTCAGCACAGTTGAGCAGCTTTAAGATTGATGCCACCCTTCAAAACCAAAAAGACATCATCATCTATATCAGCAATAAAAGCAGTACTGAGCAGTTATTTCCCTACCTACTGGTTCAACTAAAAGATAAAAATGGTATGGTGGTTGCAGACTTTGTAGCAGATACCAAAGACTATCTTTCTGAGTCCCAAACCACCCTACTTGCCAATCAGTATGAACGCATCATGCTCTCCATTGGCACCGTAACCAAAGCAGATTCTGTAACTGTCACTCCTTTTTACGAGAGACCTTAACCAAGTCTGGTAAACTACTTATGAACTTTCTACCCCCATTGGCAAGCGGATAAAGACGGATAAGCGTAAGCAAAGTCGTCTATCATGCCATATACAAATAACAGTTGATGATGTCACACTCTAAATGGTTGTTGCTTGATGTCATCAGGCTTGAAATCATTACTGATGTCACTGAACGGTATGATATATCTTAACATTAACCATGCTTGATGGCTTGCCAAATTGCTTTAATTGTTTTACAATTGATTCATGAACATGAGAGAGACTCCCACTCATAATATAATAATTTTATAAGTCACGCACAGGAGCCGTTATGACGACCATGATTGATAAAACTGGTATACAACAGCATACTCAGCTATACAACGAAGTGCAATTGGCGGTAGAGGGATATTTGTTCAACCTAAATGGTGAACTGCCGACCAATATGTATGGGGATTTCTTGCACGAATTTGAAAAGCCTTTACTGACCTATGTCATGAAATACACACGCAATAATCAGTCCAAAGCTGCTCAAATGCTCGGTTTAAATCGTGGTACACTACGCACCAAATTAAAAACTCATGGATTATTATGAGCTTCAAACCCGCTTTCATTTGGCGGGTTTTATTTCGTCCCGTTAAACAATAAGACTCGCCTTACACATTCAACACATCATTCACAACATAAACCAAATAACATAAACGACCAGTCAATAACACACTTTACATTTTTGAAATAATTTTGTAATATTGTAGTTTTGCATGAACATGCTCGATGCTTGATGTCATCTTGACAACCCATCAATCCTGTCAATCATCACTTTTCATGTCAATCCCACTCCAACCTTATCCATCCAAACAGCAGTTGTTCACAATATTAATCACAAGGTATTTTTATGAAAAAATTTGCACTACTTTCAGTCTCTGACAAAACAGGCATTGTTGAGTTTGCCAAAGGGCTTGCCGAGCATGGTTTTGACATTTTATCTACAGGCGGCACATTTAAACTCTTAACAGACAATGGCGTGCCCGCCACCGAAGTTTCCACTCATACAGGTTTTAGCGAGATGATGGATGGTCGTGTCAAGACTCTGCATCCCAAGATTCACGGGGGGGATTTTAGGTCGTCGTGGCTTAGATGATAACGTGATGGCAGAGCATGGCATTGACCGCATTGACATTGTGGCGGTCAATCTCTACCCTTTTGCTGCCACCATCGCCAAAGCGGACGTTAGCATGAGTGATGCCATTGAAAATATTGATATTGGTGGACCTGCCATGGTACGTTCTGCCGCAAAAAATCATGCCCATGTCGGCATCATCACCCGCCCAAGCGACTACGAACGCGTTCTGTCAGAGTTATCCGCTACAGGTGAAATCAGCTACGCCACACGTTTTGATTTGGCGGTTAAAGCCTTTGAGCA
>JBHCHC010000132.1:0-12954 GCA_041802645.1 Moraxella sp.
AAAAATATTTAGTTGATATTTGTCGTTTGATGTTGTGATAGACGACAAAGGCAAGTTTGGTTTTGTGCATAGTGTGATTAATTATCGCAGATGGGTTGATGGTAAGCAGGTGTTTAGAGCATTTGTTAGTGGCAGGGCAGAAAGTTATTATGCAGATAACACAAGCATACTCCGCACCATCTATGAGACAGAGGGTGCAATGGCTCGCACAGCCTTACTCACTCGAGTTGGAGGTGCAAATGACTGATGACAATGCCAAGTCTAAGCTCACAACCGCCAAAATCCGCCGTGAGCTAGCCAAAATCAGCTTTACTACCGCCCATGCCAAAATCTATAAAGCCAATGCCATCACGCATATGCTGACGTATGAAAAAAGCGTGGCGAGCGGTGGCGAGATGGATTTGTCCGCTCTTTTTGCGGTGTATAACTATCTGGTGTGGCTATCCGACCATGCCCATGAGATTGACGATAAGCAGGTTTTGCCAAGTCAAAGGCTGTTTTTGGCGGATGCGGTGGCGTTTATTTTTAAGACTTATGAAACACAAAAGGGGGTGTGATGAGCAGACCATCAATGGCGATGGACGCTCGGCTTTTTTGCCAAGAGCGACAAGAGCTTGTTTTTAATGAATTTTGTCTAAAAGTGCAACATTTACTAAGACGCAATCCAATGGGGCTGACTGTGGCAAATACACAAAGACAAATTGGTATGTCTTATAAGACCGCCATGCGAGTGCTGGCACTGGTGGCGGTGGAAAAAGACGGTAAATTTTATCCACGACAACCACTCGGAGGAAAATCATGAGTGAATTTAAATCAACCAACGCCTGTGAATTTCTGCTGGATTTGACAGGCGGAGCGTTTGCCGAGCAAATCGGTATGGCAATCAGCGATGTGTGCAGTCAAGTGATTGCTACGGGCAAAAAAGGACAGGTTAAACTGACCTTTGACATTACGCAACTTGGCGAAAAAGGCATGGGTCAGGTTTCGGTCAAGCACAAGCTTGACTACACCGCCCCTGAGACCTTTGGCACACGAAAAGAAGACTATGTGCGTGAAACACCGATGTACTGCGGTCGAAATGGCACGGTAAGTCTATTCCCTGCTGACGAAGTTCAGCTATTTTCAACACCAAAACATGAGGCATCTGTATGACAAACATTTTTGAAAAACACGAATCTGACCTTGCGGTCGTTGCTGACCTAGCACGCCCAGACATCTTAAAATTTGGCGACAATGGCATTGCCTATAACGGCAACATTGAGCTTGGCAATATTGACAGATTTCTTGACGCTCGCACTCGTAAGCGTGGCACATTTAGCACTGATGATTTGGATTCATTCGGTGAATTTGTTGAAGTGCATGGCACGGCGGCAAATACTGAGATTTTCATTGACAAACCCGCAATGAAAGCGATGGCTGTACTAAACTTTGGCGATGACAATTATCCGATGGGGCATTGTGATTTTTGTGCAGTTTTGACCGCCAAGCCCACCAAAGTGTATGAAAAAATCACAGACTTGCATCATCATGGGCGTGTCAGCCAAAAAGACTTTGCGGTGTTCTTGGAAGACTGGGGTGGTCAGTTTGTCGCTTTGGACGAAAACGGCGAAGAGATTGCCATGAAAAAAGCCATCGCTGTTATTAGAGACATGAAGATTGACGAGCTTGCCGAAAGCACAAGCCAAGTCGGTAATTTTATAGAGTCTCGCTCACGGCTGGAGACGGTGGCGGTCAAATCACAAGCAGGACTGTTGCCAGCGTACTTTGAAATCAAAAACACGCTGTATGAGACCCTAAGCGAGCCAAAAACCGTACGGCTTAGATTGTCTATCAACACCGCCAATGGCAAGCCTGAATTTACTTTGTCTATCGTAGGTTATGAGCTACTTACAGATGAACTTGCGAATGACTTTTTGCAAGCGGTCAAAGATAAGCTGGATTCTGAATTTTGCTTGTTCTTTGGTAAATTTCAAGGTTAATTTTGAAAAACATACAGCCACGAGGTTTGTGGCTGTATTTGGGGTGTGAAATGATTAAATTGCTGGCAATAGCTGCCCATCTTGCGGACAGTTTGCATTATTTGAGTGGCGTGCGTTTTGATGTGTTGGACATTGACAATAACCAAAATTATCAAAAAGCGTTGGAGTCGGGTCAAAAAGCTCATACTGATTTGTTAAGGGTCATTGATGACAATGACGGCTGGATTAGTATTGACGCAAAATTACCACCACGCCCTGATGAATATCTGGTTTATTATGGCGACCGAAAACAAAGGCAACGCCAAACGGTATATCTTCCAATTCATCAATTTGACGATAAAGAATATTTGCAAGCGGTTGGCATTACACATTGGGCGTACTTGATGGCAAGTCCAAACGAATTTATCGATGATGATATGCCATTTTAATATTGTAAAAATGAATATTTAACCGATGGAGTATAAACGATGATGAACTCAATCACATGGCTAACACAAAAAGACATGGCGAAACGACTGGGCGTGTGCGTCAATACTTTTAAAGCCTACTACCGCCCAAAATATCCACCCAACGCCCAGCGTGGCAATAAGGTATATTGGACGCTGGAAAACGCTCAGCGTATCGAGCAAGAAATCAACGGCACGACGGTATCATAACCATCTAATCCAAGGGGCAAAACGCCCCTTTTTTATGCCTGCCAATCCGCCACAATATCCGCCCACCAGCTCATGAGTGCCACTCGTTCGTCCCAATATTCAGCACGGTTATAGACATGGCGGACATCTTTTTTGGTGTGGGCAAGCTGACGCTCAATCACATCAGCACGCCAAAGCCCACTGTCATTTGCCACGGTGCTAAATAATGAGCGAAATCCGTGCGTGGTCATTCGACCGCCAAAGCCTGCCCGTTTGATAACCGCCAACACACTTTCAATTGGCATGGGCTTGGCAGGATTGCTATGATGTTTAAAAACAAAGCCGTCATCAATGCGTGAGCTGTGCAATTCCTTTAATATCTTTAAGGGCTGACTGGCAAGTGGTACGGCGTGTTCAAGCCGTGTTTTCATACGATAGGCAGGGATAATCCACACGCCCTTATCTAAGTCAAATTCGCCCCATGTTGCCTTGCACAGCTCACTAGGACGCACCGCCAGATAATTTGCCAGCGACAAAGCAACGGGGGCGAGTCCGATGGTGGGTGTTTTTCTGATGGTTTGCCAAAAGTCCGCCATCTCATCGGCGGATAATGTTGCCATATTTTGCACGGTGTGGTTGGGTATGATGTTATCAACCAGCGTGCAGGGGTTATTTTGGGCGTATTCGTGGGCGATGGCGTAGTTAAATACTTGAGACAGTAGGCGTAATGAGCGTTTGGCGGTCTCGTAGGTGCCTTGTGCGACCATTTGGCTCACTGCCTTAGATACCATTGCACGGCTGACATCTGCCACTGCCATGTCCTTAAAATCGTTGGTGATGTAGGTCAAACGATAAATGACGGTGTATTTGTACTTCTCGCTTGTCCATTGCTTGCTGTATAGCTCCACCCATTCGTGAATGAGTTCGCTGACCGTGATGGGTGTTAATCCTGCGTTGTCTTTGATTTTACCCGCAAGCTCTCGGGCTTGTTTTAGGCTGACGGCTGGGTATTCGCCAAGTTTTTTGCGTTTTCGTTTGCCAAGGGCGGTGTATTCTAGCACCCATGACTTACGACCTGTTGGCATGACATCAATAGACAAGCCTTCACCCGCCGAAAGTGAGTAGCGTTTTTCAGCAGGTTTAAGCCCTTTGATTTTGTTGTCAGTAAGCATTGATGTGTGTATCTCGTGTGTGGCTGTGTGTCGCCGTGTGTGTAAAATCGTTTGATGTTCGTTGATTTACTATGATACATCATGACTTTATGAGATACAACAAGACAATAAAAAAGCCTTGATTTACAAGGCTTTTTTGACGATTTATGACACTTAAAAATACTTGATGATTTTAAGTGATTTTGATAGATGGTGGAGATGGCGGGAGTTGAACCCGCGTCCGCCAGCACTACGCCCATGATTCTACATGCTTAGACTCTGTCTATGGCTTTAATCCGCACCGAACCGACAGTCAGGATGGATTGGACGATTTGCTAAGAGTTCGCACCTGCCATCGCAACGCTAACAGACACTATCCTTTGTGCGTTCGCTTCGGGGTGAGCAACCAGACCAAAGGCAATCTGTGCCGACCCAAGTAGCCCTTAGGCTGCTAGAGCGTAAGTTTCGTCGTTTGCGACTATTTTAAATGTACGTTGATTTACAAGAGACATACGCTCTTGACATGCATCATTGAGTTTCATTACCAGCGTCGAAGCCAGAACATCCCCAATGTGGACATTCTACCACAGCCCACCATAAAATTCAAGATAGCTAGCTGGGCATGTGTGCCACTTAAAATAACCCAACAATCTCGCCATTCACCACATCTATGTCGAGTGCCGCAGGCATTTTTGGTAATCCAGGCATTCTCATGATGTTGCCACATCTTGCTACCAAAAAGCCAGCACCACAAGAAGGGCTAATTTGCTGAACGCTAAGATAAAACCCTGTTGGTCTACCTAGGGTCTTGGGGTTATCTGAGAATGAATACTGCGTTTTTGCCATGCAAATAGGCAGGTTTGATAAGTTTAGACGTTCGATGGTTTTGATGTCTGATAGAGCTTGTGCACTAAATCTTACACCGTCCGCACCATAGATATTGGTGGCGATGGTGGAAATTTTCTCTTGAATACTGGCATGAACATCATAAGTGAATGTAAAATTTTTTGGGAGATTTACGGCATCCATGACTTTTTGAGCCAAGTCAATTCCGCCATCACCACCATCTGACCAAACATGGCATATGGATACTGCCACGCCCTTATCATGACAAGCTTGCTCTATTAGGGCAAGTTCATCAGCACTGTCTGTGGCAAAGCGATTGATGGCAACCACCACAGGCAAACCGAAAGTGGTTTGCATGTTTTCAATGTGTTTTAATAGGTTTGGTAAGCCCCGTGTTAATGCATTGAGATTTTCGGTTATTAGGCTGTCTTTGTGGGCACCGCCGTTGTATTTTAAGGCACGTACCGTTGCCACAATCACCACCGCATCGGGGCAGATATTAGCCATTCGACATTTAATGTTGCAAAATTTCTCCGCTCCCAAATCTGCTCCAAATCCTGCTTCGGTAACAACATAATCGCTCAATCTCAATCCAAGTTTGGTTGCCACCACAGAGTTGCACCCGTGGGCAATGTTGGCAAAAGGGCCACCATGTACCAGTGCAGGCGTACCTGCCATGGTCTGTACCAAATTTGGCATAAAAGCATCTTTGAGTAGTGCGGTCATTGCCCCGTGGGCATTTAAGTCCTTGGCAAAAACAGGAGAATCATCAAAGCGATACGCCACCATCATATTACCCAATCGCTCTTTTAAATCATCCAAATCTTGTGCCAAGCAGAATACTGCCATCACCTCGGAGGCTACCGTGATGTCAAAGCCATCGGGGCGAATCACGCCATCTGTGGGTTTTCCTATACCTCCCAAGACATGCCTAAGAAAGCGGTCATTCATGTCTAGGACGCGTCGCCATAACACTTTTTTGGGATTGATGCTCAATTTATTGCCATGATAAATGTGGTTGTCTATCAAGGCGGACAGCAGATTGTTGGCACTGGTGATGGCATGAAAATCGCCTGTAAAATGCAGGTTGATATCCTCCATAGGAACCACCTGTGCTTGACCACCACCCGTTGCCCCTCCTTTGATGCCAAATACAGGACCGAGAGATGGTTCGCGTAAGGCGAGTGTAGCACGCTTACCGAGTTTGGTTAGGGCGTCTGCCAAGCCGATGGCGAGCGTCGTTTTCCCTTCGCCTGAGGGTGTTGGGTTAATGGCGGTCACCAAGATGAGTTTGCCCTGATTGGTGTTTGTGGTGGGCGTATGACGGATTTTGGCTTTGAATTTACCATAAATGTCGATGTCATTGTCTGATAAGCCTAACTGATGGGCGATGTGGTTGATGGGGACGATATTGTTTAAGGCGTTTTTGGCGATTTGGGCGTCACTGAGCGTGTCACTAGTGAAGGTCATGACGAATCCTTTAATGCGAGTTAATCAGATAAAATGGCGTTATAAAGATATTTTGAGTCATCCTAAATTGTAAGACTCATCATGTTTTTTTAAAGGGTGTTAGCACATTAAGTGCCACCCATAAAGGACCAATCAGCAAAAATTGCAAATCTTCAAAGAAGGATGGCTTTGCTCCTTCTATCTTATGCCCAATAAACTGCCCAATCCATGCAATGATAAAAACCCCCACCCAGAACCAAATATTAACAGGTGTGTACATGGCAATAATCAGACAAACGGCATAAAATAAAAGCATGGCAAAGAATGCAGAGGCAGACAGTCTTAGATAAAACCAAAACACAAAGATGCTGACCGCTGCCAATAGATATTCTGATAAATGGTAGAGAAGAGCAACGATGGTCAAAAAAATAACAGGCACACAAACATAATGAATGAGTTTATTGGCGTGATTTTGGTGGCTGACAGCATATTCAGACAACCATAAAGATAATGGTTTTTGGGATTTAAACGGATGCATAAAATATCCTTATTTTATGATAAAAGATGATGGATAATTTAACCCATCATCGACATGATGTCAATTAGCACGCTCATGCCATGAGTGATTTTTGCTCATTAATTTGCTCACTGCGATACCATCCATACAACCCAACAATGGCATTAACCTGATATACCATGGTTTGGATGGCAAAAATATAATTATCGGTCATGATATTGACAATAAGCCATACCATATTAACCATAATCCACAAATACCAATTGAAAGAATATCTCATTATCATCGTTGCTTGGGCGGTTACAGATAAAATAAAGGCGATGATATTAATGCTATAAAAACTGATGCCCATAAAGGTAGAGCCATCGTCTTGATAGATGGCATAATTGCGAGTGGTCAGCCACTCATTAATCATGGGAAATAAATAAATCCCAATCACAATAAATGATATGGTCACCATCCACACATATTTATTAGCAGACTGAGGAAGCATGTCACCATCAGCATCGGTATTTTTTCGCCAATAAATAACGCCCCAAACATGAGTAAAAAAGTTAAATAAAGGAGCAAGCATCAAGCCGATGGCACCGCGATTGCCTTGCACCACCACTTCTCCGATGGTGGCGAGCATACCAAAGCCATTACCCATGACGTTTTTACGAAATGACAAGCCGACCACGCAAAGTAGCCCGATATAGGAGACGATGAGATAGAACCAATCAAGCACTGTATGCTCAGTTGTCTGCCAAAACCCGATAAACAAAGCAGCAATGCCAAACAAAAACCAAGAAATTATCCATGGTTTTGACCAGTCCTTGGTGCCAAAGCCTGTAATGTTGTCCAAAAATCTGATTTGCATGATAGTCCTTATAAAAATGTATAAAATGATTCATGTATAAAATGATTAAAAGTCATTTACCAAAAATCACTTCATCAATATATCTTACTGCTGACAAATATCTATCATGATAGTTTTCATCATTAATGACATGAGGTGATATATGGTGTCTTTCAAATAATTCAAAGAGCTTATTTTCAAAAGCACTTCTTTGCTCATGCGATCCAAGCGACCTCATGCCATCAGCCACCCATCTGACGTTATTATCTAACATGATGGTATGGTTCATTCTGATGTTGTCACAAAAAGCGGTCAGCAGCGGATGTGTGCGTTGCTCATAAGTTTCACAAAAGGCTTGTGTGGTGACGAAATCGGTGTCAATGAGCGTAATGGGAGAGGTGGCATTTTTTAAGGCATGTTGTATTGCTAGATAATGCTGATTGGCGATGATGGGATAATCGCTGTATTGCAAACCAATCTCTGTACCACCTAAATCGCTATGAGTGTATAATCGCCCCATTTCCAAAGCAAAGCTTGCACCATAGTGACCTGCAAGCTTATGAACGAGTGTGGTTTTACCAGAGCTTTCACCGCCAACAATACAAATGGTTTTGGTGTAGTCTCTTTTGGCGGATGGGGCAATCTGATGAAAATAAGCGGTGGGATTTTGATAAATGACAGTACTATCAAAGTCGTTGGTAGGCAGTGTTTTAATGAGGGGCTTTGTGCTTGTCATGTTGTCATGAGCAAGATCATCATGAAGCAGTGATTCTTTGACGAATAATGTGGGCATCTGGAGTTTTAGGGCAGCAATGACATCATTGATGACGGTCTGATTTGTGGTCATCTCATCATAAGCCCAGCTATCGCCATGGCTGATACCTAGACTATCAGCTGTATGCACTTTGATAAAGTCAAAAAACTCACAAGCAACTTGTACGGCACGAGCCTTGTCTTGTAAGGTAGGACAAAAAGAGCGACTGCCTTTTTTGGGCATGACCACGATGTGTAACGCATCCACCAATCCTGATGCATGATTGATGTCTTGTAAATGCCCTAAATGCAAGGGCTCAAAATGACCAATGAGAATGCCTGTGTGCATTATGTCACCTTTTTGTAATGTTAAGTGAAAATAGTAAGATTGAGTAAAATCTATTGAAAATCATGATGTTAGTCTGTATTCTATTAAATAGATGAGCAGGCAGATTATGTATCAACCTAACTTTCCTGCCATATTATACGCAAATCAAGCAAGAATGGTAGTGAATAAACGTAACCGATGTCTTGTTATTCTTAGAGTTATTTACAATGGGGGTCATCATGGCACAAGCAAAATTATATAAACTTCACCGTTCTCGTCAGCATTGTATGATTGCTGGGGTAATGGGTGGCATTGCTGAATATTTAGGATGGTCACCAACGGTGGTAAGATTATTGTTTGTCATCATCTCATCGCTGAGTGTGGCGGTGCCGGGAATATTGATTTATTTTATTTTGTGGATTGTCATGCCTAAGGCAACCGAAAGTTCTTATATCCCTGAGGCTAATTATCGACAAATACATTAAGAGTAGTGATTTCTTTATCCAAATAAACACAACAAAGAGGGGGATGAGGATAATATTCTAATGATGTCTAGCAAAAAGACAAAAGATAAGCAGCTTGGAGAATATGGGTTTGTGTTAATGTGTTCTCTTAAAAGCCATGCGAGGCATCCCTTGAAAAATTTCCCCTCATCCCTATTTTTATCCTGTTAAATTTCATCAATTAACAGGATATTTTTATGACCATTAAAAATCACAATTTTGAAACCGAAGTCAATCAGTTGCTTCATCTGGTAACTCATTCACTGTATTCTAATCCTGATATTTTTATTCGCGAGCTGATATCTAACGCCTCTGATGCCTGCGATAAGCTGCGTTTTTTGGCGACCTCAGACGACAGTCTGTATGAAAACGATGCAACGCTTGCCATCCGCATTGAGATTGATAAAGATGCCAAAACCTTGACCATCAGTGATAATGGCATCGGCATGAATGAAGTGGATGTCATTGATAATTTGGGCACCATCGCCAAATCAGGCACCAAAGCCTTTCTCGATAAACTCTCAGAGGCAGACAAAAAAGATGGACATCTCATCGGTCAGTTCGGTGTTGGTTTTTATTCAGGTTTTATTGTGGCAGATAAAATCACCGTTGAGAGCCGAAAAGCAGGCGAGCCATCGAATGCAGGCGTGCGTTGGGTGTCAGATGGAACAGGTCAATTCACCACCGAAACCATCGATAAGCCAAGTCGTGGCACATCCATTACGCTACATCTAAAAGAGGAATATATTGAGCGTGAAGATGGCGAGTACAGCTACCTTGACCGCTACAAAATCAAGTCTTTGGTTAGTAAGTATTCTGACCACATCAGTCTACCCATCCAGATGCGTAAAGAAGTCTGGCAAGAAGATGCCGAACAAGATGAAGATGCCCCTGTACCAAACGGTGAGATGATTTTGACCGATGAATGGGAGACGATTAATAAAGCCTCTGCATTATGGACGCGTACACCTGCTGAGATTAGTGACGATGAGTATGGCGAGTTTTATAAGACGGTGTCATACGACTTTGATGACCCCTTGGCTTGGACGCACAATCGTGTGGAAGGGCGTGTGCAGTATACTCAGTTATTATACATTCCCAAAAAAGCACCGTTTGACCTCTATGCCCGTGAACAGCAGCGTGGACTCAAGCTCTATGTTAAGCGTGTTTTTATTATGGACGATGCCGAACAGCTGCTACCCATGTATTTGCGTTTTGTTAAGGGGGTGATTGACAGTGCTGATTTGCCACTTAATGTCAGCCGTGAGATTTTGCAAGAGTCTCGCGATGTGAAGTCCATTCGCGAGGGTAATGCTCGTCGCGTCTTGACTTTGCTGGCAAGTTTGGCAAACAGCGAAGATGCGGATAAGCAGGATAAATTTAGCACATTTTATGCCGAATTTGGCGATGTGCTAAAAGAGGGCTTGGGTGAAGACCGAGCCAACCAAGAACGCATTGCCAAACTGTTGCGTTACGCCACCAGCACAAATGATGAGGTAAATACCAGCTTTGCGGAGTATAAAGCACGCATGAAAGAGGGTCAAAAGGCGATTTATTATTTGACGGGTGAAAATCTAGCCGCTGCCAAAAATAGCCCACAACTTGAACTTTTTAATAAAAAAGGCATTGAAGTAATTTTGATGACCGCCAAGGTGGATGAATGGGCGATGAACTTCTTGACCGAATTTGACGGCACACCCCTACAAAATATCGCCAAAGGTGCGGTAGATTTGGGAGAGTTAACGGATGATGCCGAAAAAGAAGAAATCCAAAAAGCCCAAGAGAGCCTAAAGCCTGTGGTAGAACGCCTAAAAGGCACATTGAGTGATAAAGCCAAAGACGTGCGAGTATCTAACCGCTTGGTGGATAGTCCTGCCTGTCTGGTGGTGGGTGATGGCGAGTTGACTCCGCAAATGGTGCAAATGCTCAAACAAATGGGTCAAAGTGTGCCTGATATCAAACCCACTCTGGAAATCAATCCAACGCATCCGCTTATCCAAAAACTAGAAAACAGCGGGGAGTTCGACGACTTTGCTCAGGTTATCTTTGACCAAGCCTTGCTTGCTGATGGCGGACAGCTGGATGATCCTGCGGGCTATTTAAAGCGTGTTAATAAGCTGCTGTTAAAATAAGCGATGTTGCTATACAATATCCCGTCAATGGCGGGATATTTTTATGATACAGCTTGGAATGCTTATGAAACCCACTGATAAGATACACTTAGAGAGTCGAGTTGAGATGGCTGACATCGTTGATTTAACACAAATGCCCAAACTGCCCCTATTGAATTTCATTGATGGGTCTATACGTGCTAAGTTGAGGGTATTTTTTGTGGTTCTATCATTGATGGGTATCATTTGGAGTATGCTGGGCATAGGTCTATTCTGGGATAGATACCCCAAGCCTTTTTGGTTTTTGATTGGTGTAATATGGGCGGTGATTGGCTTTGGCGTGGCTCTTATTGGTATATTAAACTTTTTTACACTGCATCGCCATCATACACTTGCCATTTATGAGGATAAAGTGGCTTTCTTAAAACATACCTTTAAAGATGTGTTTGATGAAATTGGGTTTGATAGGGCTTATTTGGCGACTTTTGTGCGTGTTAGATATGGTGACAGGATTTTTTTGCACCATGTTGAGTTTAGTGAAGATGGACAATTTTATAAAACTCACGAGACCATGATTGCTAAATTTTGGGGTATTGAAAAGCATGGTGGACAAGAGTGTGTCAATCTCATCAATGCATTGATTCAAGCCTATCATAAAGAACATGGGTTGATTCATAAATTACCACAAGTGCGATTTGTGTCGCAACGATAATTGCAATTTATCGTCATCAGTTTGGGGTTTTTATTTAGTTTAAACAGCATTATGCTGATTTGATTAAAATCTGCCCCAACTCAGTGACCACTGATGCTCAACACCTTCTGTTTAAGTCAGCTGGAGGCTCTTTGAATGATTTGGTAACTGACTTTGGGCATCCTGCCTTGCCCAGCCAAAAAACACCCAGAAAACCCGTCAAATACGTCAATCACCCAAAACACCAAACAACGCAGAGGCTGACCGTGAGCGTATTGATGTTTTACCTTTTATGGATGCCGTGCTCATATGAGCAGCCTCATGTGAGTCATTGATAACATCGTTTGGGAGATGTTAATTTACCGTGTGAATGGTCTTTTTGAAGTTGGTCAAATCATACCCATTTTGTAGAGCGACTTTCAAATATCGTTCATAGGTCATGCCATCAAGGGTGGGCGTGCGTGAAAGTATCCATAGATACTCATGATTGGGAGTACCCACTAAGGCAGAAGTATAACGCCCTGATGAGTCTTGGTCAGTGGCTAACACCCAATAATTAGACTGCCCAATAGGAAGTTTCTTCAAAAAACTTGGCAAGAAGCTTACTTTTAGTTTGGCATTTGTGCTGTCAATGGCATGAGCCTCACCATTGACAGATGTCGTGCCATTTTTGGTGACACAAGTATTGAGAACGTTGATGTTGCCATTGTCTTTTAGCTGGTAAGTGGCAGTTACATCATGAGTACATTTATTTTGAAAAAACATAGGCAATCTGCCAATTTCATACCATGTCCCCAGATAATCATTCAGGCGGATTTCACTTACAGTGGTCGGAGTTGGCTTGTGAGTTGTTGATAAGGTGTTACAAGCGGTAAAGCTAAGACCAACAAGGGTAATAAAGGTTGTGATAAAGGTTTTGGTGACATAAGCCATGATGCTCTCCCATATTTACTTCAATTGGAGTGTAACACAAAATGATGCTAAATAGTCATCAAATTTAATGAACGAAAAACAATAGACCCACTGCGAAATAAAAACCTATGCTATACTACCACCACTTCACACACCAACAATGCCCAAATCAACCATGCGATACGAAACCTTACAACACTACAACAACCAAACCTTCAAACGCTTAACAGGTGTGGATAAA
>JBHCHC010000133.1:0-11386 GCA_041802645.1 Moraxella sp.
CACTTTCGCATCAATCATTCAAAAGAGTTTGCCAGAGACGACACCCACATCAATGGCATTGAAAATTTCTGGTCACAAGCCAAACAAGTGCTTAGAAAATGGTGTGAGATTTAGACTTATCTAGTGCAATCCCTTTATTTTTTATAACTTAATTATAAGTTAATTGAAATAATTACCCTTTTTATGATAAAGCTTGTGGCAACTTATGCCAAAACCCCCATGCCATATTCCAATTTGTCCTTAGCAACTTTGACCATTTTGTTTTAAAGTACGCCTATTTTAAAAACTTATTGCAAAAATTAGGTCAATCTTATGAAAACATTAACCCTATCTGCCCTTGCGTTATCCGCCTTGACACTGACCGCCTGTGGGGGCAACACACCCAAAAACGACAGCCAAACTGCCCAAAAAGACACCGCCACAGATACCACCACAGGCACCACCAAAAGCGACAGTCAAAGCACCAGTGGCAAAATTGAACTGCTGAACGTCTCTTATGACGTGGCACGAGATTTTTATAAAGAATACAACCCCTTATTTGTCGCCCATTACAAAAAAGAGCACCCAGACGCCAACATAGAAATCAAGCAATCGCACGGCGGCTCTAGCAAACAAGCCCTATCGGTCAAAAATGGATTAGAAGCGGACGTGGTTACCATGAATCAAGGCTCGGACGTGGAGCTACTTGCCGACAGTAATCTGGTCAGCAAAGAGTGGCGAGCCGCCCTACCCAACAACGCCATTCCCTTTACCAGTACGGTGGTTTTTTTGGTGCGCAGTGGCAACCCCAAAGGCGTAAAAGACTGGAACGACCTTGCCAAAGCAGGCACAGAGATTGTCATCGCCAACCCCAAAACCACAGGCAACGGACGTTATGCCTTTTTGGGGGCGTACGGCTATGGACTGCACACCTTTAATAAAGACGAAAGCAAAACCCAAGAGCTGGTTAAGGGCATTTTAGGCAATGTCAAAGTCTTTGAAAATGGCGGACGAGCAGCGACCACCACGTTTGCCCAACGTGGCATTGGCGATGTGCTCATCACTTTTGAAAACGAAGCCAACGTCATCAAAGGCAAATTCAATGACGTGCAAATCGTCTATCCAAGCTACACCATCAACGCCGAAAACCCTGTAGCGGTGGTCAATGCCGTTGCCGACAAAAAGGGTACAACCGATGTCGCCAAAGCCTACCTAGATTACCTATACAGCGATGAAGCGCAAAACTTGGCGGTCAAATACTACCTACGCCCAAGCAATGCCGACATCTTAAAAGCCAATCAAGACAAATTCCCCGCCATGCAAACCTTTTTCCCCAATGATGTTTTTGGCGATTGGAAAAGCATCATGACCACTTATTTTAGCGAAGGTGGCGTTTATGACAAATTGGCGGTCGGCTCTCAAGACAAAGTTGCCCCTGCCGAAAGCAAATAACCCAAATCCTTATTATCTTTAAAAGCCCACTTTGGTGGGTTTTTTTATTTTATTTATCGTGGTAATTTTTAAAACCACCCAATGATTTATCAATAAAAAAAGGGGGAATTTGCGTTATATTTATGCTTTGTTTATAATGCCAAAAGGTCAAATATCAAAGGATAAGTTTTATGAAAGCTTTGCAATTTTCAGTATTATCTATGGCATTTTTTGGTGTTATATCATTTGGTCAATCCGCCTTGGCAAATGACTGTTATTGTCCGCAAGGCGCTTATCCTTTTGGTGATGTGTGTAGCGTGGTTGGTGAAGGGTGACAAATTGAAGAGCTGGTGCCCTATGTTTGTAACAGCAGCAACGATACCCCCACTCTCCGTCTTAGCGACCTACACGAAATTGATTGCAAGCCTATGAATAATGGTTATGTTGCCTGCAATCATTATAACGAAACAGGGCAATTGGTTCGTGCCTATATAGAAAATGCCGATGGTCAATCAATACTCTCCAAAAATTATAACAATGGACTTTTGGCAACTGAACAAACTTATGATGAAAAAACCAAAGAAAAAACGATGATTTTTTATCGTAAAAATGGCACGATTTCAAGAATTGACAAAACAGTCAGCGGTAAAGAATATACCCAAGAATGGCGTGAATATGATAGCAATGAACAACTTTATCAAACCCTGCTTTTTAAATTTGGCAAACGTTATGAACGTCCGTGGCTAAGCCAAGAATATAAAAACAACCAAAAACATGCTAAAGAAACCGAATACGATATTGATAATACAGAAAGCTATGTCATCATTCGTGAAGCCAATTGGGTCAATGGTATTAAACACGGTGAAGAAAAGTTTTATAAACCACGCACGTTTAGTAAACCTAAATTAATTCGTACGGTGATGTGGAATAATGGCGTACCAGCGCAATAAATACCCATTTAACAATCCCCATTTGATAAAAAACAAACCCAAGCCATCAACTTGGGTTTAATTATATCGTGCTTTTATATTGAACTTTGATATTAAGTTATTTGGCTGAATTTATGCCACTGTGATTGATTGGCACATAGCCTGTTTTTTCTACCAATTCTTGACCTTGTGGTGATAATATCCAGTCAATAAATGCACGCACGTCATCGCTTTCATTGCCCAAAGTTACCACATAAAAAGGATAGGCAAAAGGATAAGTTTCATTACGGATATTGTCATGACTTGGCAAAACGCCATCAATCGCCAAAAGTTTAATTTGGTTTTCTTTGACAAGCTTTGTGGAATAAAACAAAAACGAATACCCAAGCGCATTATCAAAATTGCGATAATCCGCCACTTGATTAATGATATCGCCCATGCCCTGCGCCACGTCTTCTCGTGGTGCGTTCATCAGTGGTGTGTCGCCCATGATTTTTTGTAAGGCGGTTTGTGAACCTGAATTTTCAGGGCGTTGAAAAGCTCGGATAGTATCATTATTACCGCCCACGTCTTGCCAGTTTTTGATATTGCCTGTATAAATTTGTTTGATTTGCTCCACGCTTAATCCATTGACAGGATTTTTGCTATTGACAAAAAACACAAAGGCTTCTTTGCCAATGGCGGTTAAGTGAAATTCCACGCCCAATACTTTGGCGGCGGCTAAATGCTCTTTTGATGGCTCGGGCACAAAAATCATGTCCACTTCTTGATTTAACAGCCTTTCGTACGCCTTGCCTGTTTTGCTAAGGGCGATGGTTTTGTCCAATCTGTCATGATCGTCCGCCAGCGATTTGGGATACACAGCGGTCGCAAAGGCAGAATACAAAGGATATAAGGCGGTAGAGCCGTCTATTTTTGGTAACTTGTCAGTAAGTTGCAACGTGCTTGGGCTAGAAGGTGCGGCAAGATGCCCTGCACTAAAGGGGTGATAATAATAGTGATTAAATTCACTGGCAACGGTTGGAATGTTATTAATGTGGTGTCTATACGAACTTACGCCCATGACCACCAACACCGTCGCCACAAACAGCAAACAAGGATACATCAATGTTTTTTTGCCAAATTTTGGAAAAGCGCACAGCACCCACGCCCAAATATAACAGCCCAAGACAATCAGCGGCGGCAAAAACGCCCACGGAAACGCTTCAAATTCCAACACCAACCAAAACCAAAAATCACAAAATAACAGCACCGCCAATCCAATCAAAAATAGCAAGTGATGTACAGGTTTCATGATGTTTCCTTGTTTGTATTAATATTTTGGCTAAAGGGGGCTATTATCAATCATAAACCAACGATGTCTTTTTGCCTGCCACATCGGTGATATAAGATGGGATATTCCACGCCCCGCCTGCAAAGCCCTTGCACTGCCCTGTATGAAATTCTTCGCTGACAGCATATTCACTGCCTGTCCAAACCCATACGCTACCACCCCAACAGTCGCCAATGCCACGCCCTTTATAGCTGTAGGTCAGTTCATTGTCATATCTGTCGCTGATGTTTTCAATGGTTTGATAAATGTGCGTTAAATCATTACTCATCACCCACGCCGCATCACCAAAGTTGTAGGCGGTGCTATAACATCTGCCCGTAACCAGTTTTTTGTCTTTTGTGATTTGTTCCACCCTAAAAGACAGCTGACTATCGCTCAAAAACTCTTTGGCATCATCTGCCAAAATATCACAGCCTGCCACGTCTTCTGTGGCATTTGCCCTTAAAAAGCTCATGAGTTTTTTGCCTGCTGGGCTGTCTATACTGATGTAAGTGGCTTCTTGTGTCAGGGTCGGTTTTGGGGTAATTTTAGGTATTGGGGCGGTTTTGGTGGTGGGCGTTTTGTTGCCTTTATGGATTAGAGCAAGGGGCGTTTGGGCAACGCCTTGATGTTCGTCCATTTTGATTAACACTTCTTTTAAGCCTTCGTCGGAAACCTTGTACACGTCTTTGCCATGATAAAACTCAATCTGCACCGTGCCTGTTTTTGCCACGCTGTCTATGATGGCGCTGATTTGTGTAGCGCTTAATCTAAAACGCTCACCATCTTTGGCAAGCTGACCCATATTGCGACCTGCCACACGCATAAAAAGCTGACTGATGGGGGTTTCGTCATCATAATTTGCCACATTAACCTTTGCCGTCAGTTGATGGTCGGCGGTGCGTTTTAGTAGCAGACTTGCCAAATGCTCATCTTCATAATCATCAACATGATAGCCATCGGCATAACAGGTATTGATGTTATTGCAAGTCAATGCCCATTCGCTGACCTTGTCGGTCTCGTCCAAAAACGGCGTATAAAACATCGGCTCTAACGCCTGTGCCAAAGGGCTTACTGCCAAGCCCACTACCATCATCAAAGAAAAAGCCACAAATTTCATCTCAACCACCTATGCTTAGTAAATTAATCCAGTCAAATTAACACATTGTATTATAAGACTTTATTTTTGTGCAAGGTGTAACAAAATGTAAAAATCAACCATCATCATTCATCACCGCACCATCGCCCACCCAAATTCCAAAAACGAAAATAGACATTCTTATTTTTTGTTAGTTTTTTATGAACAATTCTTTTAAAGTAAGCCAACTTTTATCAGCCAATTTTATAAGCCAACATAACGGAAAACTCATGTCTATTAGCGCCCCACCCTTAAATAAAAACCGTCATCGCCGTGTCATGCCGTTTTTTGGGTTAAGCATGGGCGTGAGCGTGTTTTCTTTGTCGCTGCTTGTGGTATTGCCGTTTTTGATGATGTTTATCAGCACCTTTGAAATGGGATTGTCAGACATCGCCGCCACCATCTTTGAGCCACAAGTTTTTGCCGCCCTAAAATTATCGCTTGGCATGGCGATTTTGGCGACCTTGACCAATGTTGTCTTTGGGGTGTTGGTGGCGTGGGTGCTGGTGCGTTATGATTTTTGGGGTAAGTCTTTTATCAATGCCTTGGTGGATTTGCCCTTTGCTCTACCCACCGCCGTTACAGGCATTGCCCTTGCCACCTTGTACGCCCCCAATGGGATTTTTGGACAAGTGTTTGCCAAATTGGGTGTGTTATTGACGGGCGAACCCATCAAAATCGCCTTTACCCCGATTGGCATTTGGCTGGCGCTGGTGGTGGTTAGCTTTCCCTTTATTGTGCGGGCAGTGCAGCCTGTACTGGCGGAGATGTCGGTAGAATTTGAAGAAGCGGCGGCGGTGATGGGCGCAAGTCGTCTGTCCACCTTTTTTCGGGTCATTTTACCTGAAATCACCCCTGCCATCTTAATCGGTGCTGGCATGATGTTTGCCCGTGCCACAGGCGAATATGGCTCGGTGATTTTTATTGCAGGCAACATTCCCATGCAGTCAGAGATTTTGCCTTTGATTATTGTCAGCAAACTTGAGCAATTTGATGTAGCGGGTGCGTCTTGTGTGGCGCTGTTTATGCTGCTTTTGTCGCTAGTAATTTTGTTTGCCATTAACTTTGCTCAATGGAAACTGTCCGCCCGACTTGGCACAAAAACCAACTAAACCTTAGCACTACCCAACATTTAACCAAAAAAGACAACATTATGGCAAGTCAATCTAAGTACGCTTATCAAAAAAACCTAGCCACCAAAGATGCGCCTTGGGTGCGTTATCTGCTCATCACTCTTGCTGTCTTATTTATGACGGTCATGTTGGTTGTGCCATTGGGGGCGGTGTTTTATGAAGCCCTAAAAGACGGCTGGCAGGCGTATTTGTCCGCCCTAAGCGAGCCTGATTCACTGCACGCCATCAAACTGACGCTCATCACCACCGCCATTGTGCTACCTGTTAATACCATCATCGGCGTAACGCTGGCGTACCTTATCACTCGCCACAAATTCCGTGGTAAATTTATCATCACCACGTTGCTGGATCTGCCTTTTGCGGTGTCGCCTGTGGTGGCGGGGCTGATGTTTGTGCTGCTGTTTGGGGCAAATACTTGGCTTGGCGGCTGGCTTGAAAGCCACAATATGCAAATCATCTTTGCCATTCCAGGGATTGTGCTTGCCACTTTGTTTGTTACTTTTCCGTTTATTGCTCGTGAGCTGATTCCATTAATGCAAGCCCAAGGCGACAGCGAAGAAGAAGCAGGGCTAACCCTTGGGGCAAATGGCTGGCAGATGTTTTGGCACATCACCCTACCTAACATCAAATGGGCACTGCTGTATGGCATTATTTTGACCAATGCCCGTGCGATGGGCGAGTTTGGGGCGGTGTCGGTGGTGTCAGGGCACATTCGTGGCGAAACCAACACCATGCCTTTGATGATTGAAATTGCCTATAACGAATACGCCTTTACCACGGCATTTGCGCTGTCTAGCTTACTTGCTCTTTTGGCACTGGTAACGCTTGCTTTGCAGCAGCTCATGAGCCAAAAAAGAACTTAAGCCACCGACAAAACTCATCTACACATAACAAGGACAACCATGAGCATTCAAATCAACCACATTGACAAACATTTTGGCAGTTTTCACGCCCTAAAAGACATCAACATTGACATCAAAACAGGGGAACTTGCCACGCTACTGGGTCCTTCTGGCTGTGGCAAAACCACGCTACTGCGTATCATTGCAGGGCTTGAAACGGCAGATAGTGGGCGTATTTTGTTTGATGGCACCGACGTTACCGACACCCCAGTACAAAAACGGGGCATTGGCTTTGTGTTTCAAAGTTATGCCCTGTTTCGCCACAAAACGGTCGCCCAAAACATCGCTTTTGGCTTGACCCTGCTCAAAGACAAACCCAATAAAGCTGTCATCGCCAAACGGGTGGCGGAGCTTTTGGAATTGGTACAACTGCCCCACACCAAAGACCGTTATCCGCACGAGCTGTCAGGCGGGCAAAGACAGCGTATTGCTCTGGCACGGGCATTGGCGACCAATCCTAAGCTTTTGCTGCTTGATGAGCCGTTTGGGGCGTTGGACGCCAAAGTGCGTAAAGAGCTTAGAACATCGCTAAAAAATATCCAAAAAGAAATCGGCATTACCAGTATTATGGTAACGCACGACCAAGAAGAAGCGGCAGCGGTGTCTGACAAAATCGTGGTGATGAATCATGGGACGGTGGAGCAGATTGGGACGCCCAGCGAACTGTTTGTGCGTCCAAGCAGTGATTTTGTGGTGGATTTTTTGGGGCTATGACTAAGGCTTTTTATTATCCCTTCCTAGATTTTATATAAAAATACCCCAAAAGCTAGACAACCTCTAGGGTGTAGTTCACTTTTGAGGTATTTTGAGCTTGCAGGTATTGACCTTAAAAAACCCAACAAGCAAATTGCAATTTCCTTTGTTACAACTTCCTTTGTTAAAAGTTTGTGTCAGATAAATTTGGGTGGAACCTGACACCATGAATAACTTGTAGCCCACATGTAATGACATGGCGTTGATATGGTGTTGACACTGGTAACTAAAGGCACAGTTTTGAATCGGTATAATACTGCCCATCAATACAAAAATAATAAAGGGCAGATTTTCGCCCTTTATTATCGATTACTTAGCAGTTAATGGTTTGTTTCATGATTTGACCCACGGTTGTTGATGTGACTAAAATGCAGGCTCAATCCCACCAATTAATCACCTTAATCATCGTTATCATCACCGTTTTTGCCCTTGTCTTTTTTATCACCATCAGGGATGACTGCACCCACGACTTTTGCCGTTCCTTTGACAACACCTTTGGTGGTTTTATAAGCCACCTTAACAGGCACGGTGACAACTTTATGTACACAGCCTTGTAGCATGAACACACTCAAAGACAAACTCAGTATTAAAGATAATTTTTTCATAACAACTCAATCAAATAATGATAAATCAATTAAGAGCGATAATCAGCATTGATGCTGACATAATCATGTGACAAATCACAAGTATAAACTATATCTGTGCAATCACCTTGTCCCAGATCAATACTAACAGTAATTTCGGGGCGACTCATCACCTCTTTACCTGCCTGCTCGGTATAGCCATCTGCCAATCCACCACGCTGGCAAATGGCAATCTCATCAAGCAACACATTTACCTGATTTTGGTCAAATGGTACGCCTGCATAGCCAACAGCCGCCAAGATTCTCCCCCAATTGGGATCAGAGGCGAAAAATGCTGTCTTGACAAGGGGTGAATGAGCCACCGCATAGGCAACCTTAGCACAGTCATCTGTCGTTTTACCTCCCGACACCTTAACTGTGATGAATTTAGTCGCACCCTCGCCATCTCTGACAATGAGTTGTGCAATGGTTAGCATTACCTCTTTAATCGCTTGATAAATCGCTTCATAATGAGGGTGGTCCTCATCATCAATAAGCATGCCGACCTTAGCAGTAGCGATGAGCGTACAGCAATCGTTGGTAGATGTATCACCATCTATCGTAATGCGGTTGAAGGTTTGTTTGGTGATGTCTGCTAAGATTTTTTGCAACAACGCTTGACCGATGTTGGCATCAGTCGCCACAAAGGCAAGCATGGTCGCCATGTTGGGTCGTATCATGCCCGCACCTTTGCTGATGCCTGTGACAGTATACGTTATACCGTCCACCACGGTCTGCACACTATGCCCTTTAGCGATGGTGTCTGTGGTCATAATGGCGTGAGCGGCATTGAGCCAGTTGTCTGATTTTAAGTCTGATAAAGCTTTGTCCAGCCCTGCAACAATTCGTTCGCTTGGCAACCTCTCACCAATCACGCCTGTAGAATAAGGCAACACTTCGTGCATACTGACACCTGCTTTATCAGACAGTGCTAAACAGACTGCTTTTGCTCGGTCTATTCCATCTTGCCCTGTACCTGCATTGGCATTACCTGTATTCACGACCAGATAGCGTGGCGTGTGTGCCTTTATGTGTTCACGAAGTACTTGAACAGGAGCGGCGACAAAGTAGTTTTGGGTGGTAACGACCGCCACACTTGACCCTTTTTCTATCTCAAACACCGTCAAATCACGGCGATTTTCATAACGTACGCCCGCTTCACACACACCGATTTTTAAGCCACTAACAGGCAACAGTGACATCAGATTGATATTACCAACTGCCATGATTCTCCCCGCTAACTTTAAAGTTAAATTTATAAATGTTAATAAAAACCACAGCATTATATCAAAAATGGGTTAATTTTTGTAAGATTTATGCTCTATTTTGTACCAAGCGGCGTGAAAGACGCAATGCGGCATTATTTAACTCACATCTTTTAGATTGACGCTCTTTAGGCACAAGGCATTTGCCAATACTGATAATGAACTTAATGCCATGGCAAGACTGGCAAGCATCGGATTTAACACACCCATCATCGCAAGTGGTATGCCGATGATGTTATAAATAAAAGCAAAAAACAAGTTTTGCTTAATGTTTGTCAATGTGAGTTTTGCGATTTTATGAGCGTGGTAAACACTCATCGCCCCACCTGTATCCGATGCAATGAGTCGCACGCTCGCCGAGCCCGTTGCCACATCTGTTGCTCCTCCAACTGCCATGCCGATGTCAGCACTCGTCATCGCCAAGGCATCGTTAATGCCATCTCCTATCATGGCAGTTTTATGAGAGGTTTGTAATTGTTTGATTTTAAGCGACTTGTCCTGTGGTGATAACCCGCCAAAGCCCGCTATGCCCAACTGATTTGCCACAGCATCCACCACGCTTTGACGGTCGCCACTTAAAATAATGGATGTGATGCCCTCTGCTTTTAGATGAGCCATCAATTCAGGAGCATCCGCTTTGATGGTATCCGCCAAGGCAAAAATACCCACCAGTTGCCCCTCTATCTCCACAAATACGAGACTGGCAGAGGGGTGCTGATTAATGAAAGCTTGCATTTCATTAGTTAAGTCAGCACCAATAAAGGCATTTGTTCCTACTTTCACCCTACCAAACCCTTCTATCTGCCCTTGTATGCCCTGACCTGCTTGACTGATGATTTGAGTGGCGATATAGACTGGAGCGTCATTTTGGTCGGCATGAGCTATGATGGCAAAAGCCAAAGGGTGCTTACTGTGACGCTCAATGCTCGCTGTAACACCTAATAGTGTCGACCTCTGTGTAGCACAAAAAATATCCACCACCGACAATTGACCGTTGGTAAGCGTGCCTGTCTTATCAAAAGCCATCGCCCCAATTTGCCCTGTCATCTCTAATGCTGGTGCATCCAAAAACTGTACTCCATGACGACTTGCTACGCCCATGCCTGCCATGATGGCTGTAGGGGTAGCCAGTCCTAATGCACATGGACAGGCAATGACCAACACAGCAACAGCTCGCATGAGTGACACATCAAACTGCCCTAGAATATACCAATTGCCTACAAAGGTCAGCACCGAAATTACCACCACCACAGGCACAAACACCCCAGATACACGGTCAGCCAGTCTTGCGATGGGTGCTTTGGTCCCCTGTGCCTTGGCAAGTGCATCAGTCATTTGACCAAGAGCGGTGCGTGAGCCTGTTGCTGAGGCTTGATACATTAAACTGCCGTCCACCACCACACTACCTGCCAATACCTCATCACCATAAGATTTTGATACATAGGCACTCTCTCCTGTCAGATGTGCTTGCGTGATGTCCGCCTGACCTCCTACCACTGTACCATCCACCGCAATTTTATCACCATGTTTGGCGTGTAGGACATCGCCCACTTGCACCGATGATAATGGCATCTGCACCCACTCATTGTCTTTTTTGATGCTGACGGTCTGAGGGAGTAAATCCATGAGCTTGCCCAATGCGTTTAAGCTACCTGTTTTGGTGCGATGCTCCAAATACTTACCTAGGCTAACAAAAGTTAAAATCATGACGCTTGCCTCAAAATATACGTGACCACCAAAGACCCACGCATAAACTGAATACAACCATATCATGCTCGTACCAAGTGCGACCAATACGTCCATCCCAAGCAGTCCACCCTTAATACTTGCCCAAGCCCCTTGATAAAAAGGTAAGCCAAACACAAACTGTGCCAACGTAGCAAGCACAAACTGTAGCCAATTAGGCGGCATTAACGCATGC
>JBHCHC010000134.1:0-6354 GCA_041802645.1 Moraxella sp.
GTTTGATTTAAACAATCTTAAAAATTCAAATAGAGTAATTTTTCCCTATTATATACCAATTTTTATTATTTTGTACAATTCCCCATTAAAATTATGGGTAATTTTTACATTTTTCGCCACTTTTGCCATGCCTGCATTTAATCTCTAACACCCTCTCCTTGATAATACAACTCATGAGAAGCATCATGATGCATTTGGCGTTTGACAATAAAGCTCAGTCCAATCAGCAAGCATGACAGCAAAAGCATTGGATAACTACCAAATCGCATGAAAGGCGTCATGCCCGTCATCATTGGTACCTCACCACGCAACACAGTAGGCACAAAAGGTATCGCTTGACTGACTATACGACCCTTATCATCAATAAACGCCGTCACCCCTGTATTGGTCGCTCTAGCAAACCATCGTCCTGTTTCTATGCTACGCATTTGCACCATTTGCAAATGCTGTAAAGGTCCTGCACTCGTGCCAAACCACGCATCGTTAGAGACTGTCAATAGAAACGCGGTTTGCTTAGCATTATCTCGTGTGGTGTCAGGATACGCCACCTCGTAACAGATGGCTGAGCCCATGGGCTGATTTTTAATCAATAGCGGCTTTTGGGCGTTATCACCACGGCTAAAACTCACCGCATTTTGCATGCCTGCCAAATCGGGTAAAATATTTAACAAGCCTTGAAAAGGAATGTATTCACCAAAAGGCACGAGGTTTTGCTTCTTGTACAGCCCAGCACTATCTTCCCCCAATGCTAACACGCTGTTATATAAATGCGGATACTCTCGCTCGGCAGGGTTAAAATGCTCGATGTCTTTATAAGGAATGCCCATCACCCATGTCGCCCCCTGCGTGCGTGCGTGAGTTTGCATCTCATGAATAAAATCCCACGCTTCATCTTGGAACATTGGAATGGACGCCTCGGGCCACACCACGACATCTTGCTTCCATTCGTCATGTGATAACTTAGCGTAGATGCTTAAGGTTTCATGACGATATTCTGTGAGCCATTTTAAGTCTTGGGGGATATTCCCTTGTATCAAAGACATGCTCAGCTTTTCACCTGTGGGTGTCGTCCATTTTGGGTTAATCATCCATACAACCACCGCACACAGCACCAACAATCCACTGATGAATAAAAATCCTAACTTTTGGCGAAAGACCTCTATCACACTTGCCCCAAATAGTACGGCGATAAAGCTGATGGCAAACACACCAAATATCGGTGCCAGCGAATTCACCCACGCTACCTCCGTAAAGGCATAGCCGACGAACAGCCACGGAAACCCCGTAAAAACCCATGTCTTTGCCCATTCTTGCACCACCCACAAAGAAGCAAAAGATAGAGGCTGACGACCCAAGAAACGCACAAATAGCCATGCCATCACCGCATGAAATAGCCCCATGATAAATGCCATTAACGCTATCATGATAAGTGCTAGC
This sequence comes from Moraxella sp., assembly GCA_041802645.1. Lineage (GTDB taxonomy): Bacteria > Pseudomonadota > Gammaproteobacteria > Pseudomonadales > Moraxellaceae > Moraxella. Next base: position 1,438 of record JBHCHC010000134.1, read on the forward strand.
CATGTAGGTATATTGCCATATTCGTGGATGGACGTATAAAGCCAAAATGCTCCCACCACCCACAACCCAAAACCATAAGCCTCTCCCAACCAAAAGGCTCTTTTAGCACTGTCCTGACTCACAAGACAAGCATACAGCACCATCGGTGAGAGTATGGCTATCGTCCATAGTTTATAAGGAGCCAAAGACAGTGAAAACATCGCCCCTGCCATCAAGCACAACAACAGAGGAATGATGAGCGGTAAGCGTTTTTTGGCGGTGGTTTTTTGGCGGGCGGCTCGTTTGGCGATGCCTGTGGTGCGGGTATTAACAGCGGTGGATTGGTGGATCATGATAAAAAACAAAGCAAATAACTGGCTATTTTATCAAATTTTCAAAGCAAATGCTTGGGTTTTGGCATACCCATCAAGCACTGCTTGAGGGTACAATACCGTCAAATACAATCTTAACCCCCACAAAAAAGATTTTAGGTTTGTAGATAAGGGATGCACTCAGCCTTGCTTCAATCTTAGCCATGCTCAGTTTTTGGATACTTAAGACGTATTACGTTTCCATTTGAGTGAAAATTTAGATACATCATCTGTCTTTTTAGGCAATAAATGTAGGCCATGGATGATATTGGCAAGTTTATTAACGACAAAGACAGGCATTGGCTTATTTTTCACCAAAAGCACGTCTAAAGCTTAACATCTCGCATGCTGTGGATCATGTGAGATATCAGCACGCCCTAAGCATGAAGGCAAGAAAGGATTCACTCTTTGGCAGAAGCCTTGCTTCATACATCCTCATTCATTTGAGGGGCTAAGGTTAGTTCCAACAAGCGAATGTATCGCCCTTCCACATCCACGACCGTGATTTGCCAGTCATTGATGGACACGCTTTGCCCTTCCAGATGGCTGACCGCTCCGAGTGCTTGCATCACTAGCCCTCCCATGGTATCTACGTCTGTATCATCAAAACTGGTACCAAGTACTTCGTTACAGTCATCTATGAGGGTGGATGCCTGTACAAGCCAAACACCCTCTTTGGTGGGGTGAGTGATGATGTTATTAATCGTGCTGTCTTCATCAATGTCATCATGTTCATCAACAATATCGCCGACTATCTCCTCCAATAAATCCTCTAAGGTCACCACCCCTGATACTGAACCAAATTCATCAACCACGACCGCCATATGTACTTGGGCTCTTTGCAAGGAGCGAAGCAAAGTGTCAGAGCGAGCTGTCTCAGAGATATAAAGAGGTTTTCGCAACAAATCTGTGAGCAAAAAAGCAGAGTCAACTCCTGAGGCTTTTTGAGCAAGATGTGGGATTAAATCCTTAACCAGTAAAATGCCCACCACCGCATTATCATCCGCCTCATCCACGACAGGATAGCGGGAGTGATTCGACTCAAAAATGGTAGCAAGCACCGTCTCAATGTCATCACTACTGGTGATCGCCTTAACATCAGGACGTGGTGTCATGATTTCTTTAACCGCCATGGCAGGCAAATCAAGCACACCCTCTAACATATCAACCATATCCGAATCTAAGAATCGGCGAGAGTCTTGAACAAGATTAAGTAGATCATCACGAGTTTCAGGGGCGGTAGAGAGCCAACGTTTTAAGCCACGTCGCCAACTGTTGTCATCAGACATGAAAAGAAATTTCCTTTGACAGATTAATATTAAAAATTGTGCTTAATTTAGCGGATTTATCAGGATTATTCAAGGGGTTTTTGTAAATAGTTTTCTGCCTTTGATTGCCGCCCTACATCATCAAAGGCGACTAAATCTTCACCCATTTAACCACCCTTTCTTCTATTTCCTCATCACGATAATGCACCTCAGACACGCAGCGACCACGGACGCCGACCTTATCCATCGCTTTATCATGCTTATCTTGTTCCACCAAAAGATAATGCCAATGTGGCAAACCCTGCCCTAGATGCAGTCTTTTATAAGCACAATGCTTAGGCAGCCACATCACCTCCGCCATCATCTCCACCGTCAAACCGATGCAGTCAGGCACAAACTGTTTGCGATGCTCATAATCAGAGCAATGCCCCGTCTTGGTATTCAGCAGTTTACACGCCACATCAGTATATTCGGTATAACGTGGATCATCCTCATCTAAGTATTTGACCAAGCAGCACACGCCGCAGCCATCGCACAGAGCCTCCCATTCATCTTGGGTTAAGTCAGCGAGTGGCAGCTGCCAAAAATTAGGGCGAAGGGCGAAGGGATGATCAGAACTTAGCACGGTAAGGATTTTCCAAAAACACTTATCAAAATGCCTATTTTAACACAAGAATAAAAACAATCATTGAGCATCTTGATAGCCCAATTGATAATCTCTGAACACAAGCCAATCATCAACATTGCCACGGATTCTCTTGCCTGTGGGCTGACCCTCTATCACAGCAGGTTTGGGATAGCCGTATTTTTGACACAAAAACTCCAACACGCGAAGCGATGTGGTGGGCTTGCAGTCACTCGCCAAATACAAAGGCTCACAAACAGGCGAACCAAGTACACGACACAGCACCGCGATTAAGTCATCACGATGGATGCGATTGGTGTAATGCATGGCTGGTACACCATCAACATGAGCGTTTTTAGCAAGATGCCTCATGCGAACACTATGGGCATCATAAATGCCTGATGGTCTGACAATCACACATCGCTCACCAAAGGCTTGTTTTAGAATATTTTCCGCTTGAATCAGCACTTTAGCTGTTTGGGTCTTGGGGAAAGCAGGGGTATGAATATCCACCATTTCACCTGCACTTTCACCATACACAGAGGTGGAGGAGACGAACAGTACACGACGAACACGAGGCAGAGTTAGCCCTGCCAAATGCTCACACACCGCCAAATAACTGTCACGATACGCCTGAACTCTATCACAATTATGGTTTGGACTGATGATGATGGCAATGTGGCTAAATGGGGTAAGCTCATCAGCGGCAAGTGTCTTGGCATCCTTTTGCCAAAACTGCACACATTCATCATGATGCTTAGGCGTGCGTGCGATGGCGGTCACGTCATGACCTACTTTGGCAAGGCATTCGGCAACAGGCTGACCCACGGAACCTTGTCCGATGATGAGATGGCGGCCTTTTAAAGGTTGCACGATGGGCTTGTTCATTTTTTATACACCTCTTTCTGATTTGAATTTTGATGATACGGCCATCTCTTAAAAATACGTCAACACCGCCAATGAGACTTCCTCGTGTGTGTCCTTGTGCCCACGTTCTGCCTTACCTGTCAGACGCAGGGCGTGGCGTGGACTGACATCATATTGGACACCAACGCTTAAGGCAGGCTGCACATAGAGAAACCGTGTGTCGCCATCATTATGATGATACCACACAGGCAGGGCAAATTCACCCGTCATACGTAAGTCATCGCTGACGTGATGGATACAACCCAAATTCAAGCCTGCGCCCACACGGTAACCCTTATTAATGTGCCCCACTTGCCCACCATAACCCCCAAGTGCGTAGCACAGCGTATCAGACAAGGCACTCGTGCCAGCAGCCCCCTGCCCAAGAGTCCATGATTTACCTTTTTCTAAACGAGCCTCTATCACCAGATGATCATCATTGGTAACATCTGAAGCATCCATCGCCTGTCTTAGGTGCAAATGCTGACCCCACGCCATGCCTTTATGGGCTTTGGCAGTATTAGCAGGGTTATAACTTCTGGTACTAAAAATAGTCACCTTGTCAATTTTTAGGCGATCATCATAACGTGCATCCACCGATAACATAGAAACATCCAAATACTGACGCACACCCATCGGACGATCTAGCACATCATGATAGGCAGAACGTAAGGACAGTCCATAAATCACGCCATCACCCTGATCTGTCGATGTACCTTGAAAACTGTCATCATGCCCTACCGATAGCCCTACACGGTGTGTAAGGCTGGCATATGCAGGATTATTATCACTGATGATGGCACTAACTGGCATCGGTGATGCGCTGTTTTTTTGTGCCTGAGCGACACTGCTTTTGGATGGCAAATATTTGGTGTCACTGACCAAGCCCTGACTATTGAGTAGACGTGCCACTTCATTAGGAATAACAACCTTACCCGCCTGTCTTCTCAACTCACTACCCCGTACAACATCTATCAGACGCAATATCTCAGTGGCACAATTATCATGAGTAAAAAAATAAGGACGTTTGACATTCTTTGTCTCCCACACATGACGCATAATTTGAACGACCTCTTCTTGGGTTAGGTTGAGTCGATACTCCCAAATATCCCTCTCATCATCCATAAGATATACATCTCGCTTTTCGTCATAATCATAAAACTCCATTACCCCTGCGTAACTGCCGAGCATTGACCGGGCACTCGCCTCCGCCTCGCCATCCTCCTTGTCTCGTGCGACAGTGTAATTAATGGCAAAGGCGTCATTATCTTGTCCAGAAGCCAAGCTGTCTTTGGTATCTGCCTTAATCATGACGTGAGCAAATGCTGAGCCTAGCGAGTTGGGGTGTTCCTCAGCAAAGACCAAAGAGAGTGCCTTAGCATCATGCTGTTTTACCCATTTATGAAACGCCGTACAATGGCTATCATCTAAGACCAAATCCAATGCCTGTGCCGCAAAATGACTGCGAGCAGGAAAGTCGCACACCACTTCACTGCGTGTTTTTATAGCACCAATGATGGCATTTAGCTCATCTAATGCCACACCATTTGCCAGATAAAAACTGGTGTCACTCACAGATTCTTTAATGGTGGGCTTCGCCTTGGCATCAAGTAATAACAAGTGATGCCACGTTGCGCCCTCCGCCAAAGCACGGATTTTATCTTCGCTGATTTGCTGAGTGCCCTCTGCAACCTCTGGGTAAGTAACGTCTTGATATTTAAGCACACTCTCTTTGAGCTGCGTACCATCAACAATCCCATTAGCTCCA
>JBHCHC010000135.1:0-22397 GCA_041802645.1 Moraxella sp.
ATGAGTTTCAAAATCAGTATCACCAATAGTTTGGGGTAACTCACCACAGTTTTCGGCGGTGGCATAACTGGTATAGACGTAGTTTTGGTTGTCAGGAAAGCCTGCGATGAATGGCCAGCCATAATTCGCCCCTGACTCCAATAAATTGATTTCATCATCAGAACCAGGTCCTTGTTCTTCTTGAAACAGCTTACCATTAGCAAAGACAATACCCTGTGGATTGCGATGTCCATAGGTGTAAACATGGCTTCTGACACCATTTAACACGGGATTATCGGTTGGGATGCTGCCATCGGTGTTTAGGCGTAGAGTTTTACCCTCATAAGCTGACCAGTCTTGATTTGCCAGTTCTTTGGAGGTTGGCAGGCGTTGAGCTTTGTCTGCTACACAGGTGCGATCGTATTGATTCGCCCCTTGATTGCCGATGGTGTAGTAAAGTTTGTCATGATCATCAAGTAACAAGCGTCCACCCTGATGGTCGATATATGAAGCAAGTTTGTCTATGATGGTTTGGATTTTAATGGCTTTAGTGGCGGTGTCATTTAGGGTGACTTTGACGATTTTGGTATAATCATTACCATCTTCTGCTTTATAGGCGTAAGCAGCGTATAAAATGTTTTCACTTTGACCTGACAAGAAGTTTTTATCTAATGCCATACCGAGCAAACCCTGCTGAATACTGCCATTTACCACATCATCAAAATGGTGAATAAGAGTGCGTTCACCCGTCACCGCGTCAATCATGGCAATATCACCACCAACTTGGGTAATCCACAGCTGTCCATGGCGATCAATCTGCATATCCCAAGGGTCTTTTAAACCATCGATGAGTACTTTGGCAATAAAGGGTTCGGAGGCATGAATATCAAGGGCTGATGTTTGGGTAGATGGCATCGGACTAGGTGGTTTTGGCTTGATGTGCACACAGGCGGTTTGTCCAAGGCTAACAATGACGGCTAAGGTGATGAGTGACAGCTTCATGAAAACTCCATAAATTAAGTTATAAAAATCTCAATAAGCGAATTGAGTGAATTAAGGCAGTCAGCCAATTTATCATTTTTGGTCGATAATAATAAAATGCCAAGCATAAAACAATGGCATTTTAACATAAATTCAAGTAGTTGAAATTAAATCCTCTATCTATGAAGGTTGAGGTGTCATGGGTTGGTAAGTTATGAGTTTAAGTTTGTTTTGAACTGGGCTTGTGATGAAATATGACTTGTAGTAGAATGCCGTGATGAGTGATATGATTTGATGAACCAAGCCATCAGCTGCACTTATCAGATAGACATCACTGATGAACCATCTCATTTTAATCTGATTGACATTGGTACTAAATAAGGAAATTTTTATGAAATCGATCTATATCATGACATCATTCATGGTGTCTGCCACACTTTCAGCTTGTACTCATCTAAATACCACGTTCGATAAGCCCAACAATCCCTCCCTTTTGTCATCCACTCAAAGCATCGCTCCAGAGCAAGGCTATGGATTAACCAAGCAGAAATTAACGCATGCCAATGAATTCATGGTTGCTAGTGCCAATCCTTTGGCAACACAGGCAGGTTATGACATTCTGGCTCAAGGAGGCAGTGCAATAGATGCCATGGTAGCAGTGCAGACGACACTGAGTCTGGTGGAGCCTCAGTCCTCAGGGCTAGGCGGTGGTGCATTCGTGGTCTACTGGGATAATGACAATAAGCGATTGACAACCTTTGATGGGCGAGAGACCGCTCCGATGTCAGTAGATGGTGAATTGTTCATGAAAGAGGGTAAAGCATTAGATTTCATGGATGCTGTGGTGGGAGGTCGCTCGGTTGGTGTGCCTGCAGTGCCTTTACTCATGCATGAGTTGCATGGACGTTATGGTAAGCTGTCATGGAATAAACTGTTTGATACCCCCATTCGCTTAGCGACAGATGGCTTTGTGGTGTCACCACGCATGGCAAGTTCTATTAAAAGTAACGAACAGTCCTTATCCAAACATCAATCTACTGCCAACTATTTTCTGCCAAATGGCAAACCCTTACAAGAGGGTGACCTCCTTACCAATCCTGAGTTTGCCAGTACGGTGCAAGTACTTGCTACGCAGGGTGTTCAACCATTTTATCATGGTAAATATGCCCAAAACATTGTACAAGTTGTCAATGACGCAGATAACAAAGGGTCGTTAGCGATGGCAGATTTTGGAGCGTATCAAGTGATTGAGCGTCACCCTGTTTGTGCCAATTATCGTCAATATCAAGTGTGCGGCATGGATGCGCCGAGTTCTGGAGGTATTGCTCTTGGGCAAATTGTGGGTGTGTTAAATACTTTCTCTCCTGATGAATTAACCATGAATCAAGCAAATACACTCAGAATCTTAGGTGATGCCTCAAGACTTGCTTTTGCTGACCGTGAAAAGTATGTGGCTGACCCCAAATACGCCACCGTCCCTACTCAAGAGATGTTATCTCAGAGTTATTTGAAAGAGCGTGCAGAACTCATTAAAAATACCAAATTGGCACTTAATAATGTGCAAGCTGGTGACTTTTCGACCACTTACGCCCCTGCACCCAGTCTAGAATTGCCATCTACCAGCCACATCAGTATCGTGGATAAGTATGGCAATGTTCTGTCCATGACCACCTCTATTGAGAATGCTTTTGGTTCGACGCTCATGGCAAATGGCTATCTATTAAATAACGAACTGACAGACTTTTCTTTTGAGCCGACCAAAGACGGCAAGCTTGTTGCCAATCGTGTAGAGGGAGGTAAAAGACCACGATCTTCTATGGCACCAACCATCATCATGCACGATGGAAAGCCTTATATGGCGGTTGGTTCACCAGGGGGTTCTCGCATCATTGGCTATGTTGCGAAGACCTTGGTTGCTCATGTAGATTGGGGCATGGATATACAACAAGCGATTAATTACCCTAATGTCTTAAACCGTTTTGGTGTTTATGAATTAGAAGAGAACACAGCCGCAAGCGACCTCAGTCAGCCCTTGATAGATTTGGGTTATAAAACCGATATCCGAGATTTAAATTCAGGGGTGCAAGCGATTGTTATTACTGATGATGGTCTACAAGGTGGAGCTGACCCACGCCGTGAGGGTAAGGTGATGGGCAGATAAAGATTGGGTAGCCGTGCATGTACTTGACTAACCAAGGACTGTCTGTGATGCTTGTAAGAAAATGATTAAATCGCCTTTGTAACCTTGCACGTTAGCGCTGGCACTTTTGCTCCTGTCAAAGTGGACGATGTAACACAGCACGTCATGCACGCCGAATACGCTCATCTGCCCCAAGCGACCGCCAATAAAATCAACCAAACTAAAGCACAAGGCGGGCAAATCATAGCGGTCGGCACAATGGTAACTCGCACCCTAGAAACCGCCCATTTACACCGCCAAGATGGGCTTTTGACCGAGTTTAGTGGCGATACGCAAATTTTTATTTATCCGCCTTATGAATTTGGGGTGGTGGACAGATTGATTGCCAATTTTCATTTGCCAAAAAGCACGCTGTTAATGCTTGTTTCGGCATTTGCAGGGGTGGATAATATCAAACAGGCTTATCATCACGCCATTGGTCAGCATTATCGTTTTTTTAGTTATGGCGATGCCATGATTTTAGATAAATGCACGAATGAATCGGTATAAAACTTGCAATAGAAACCAATAATGATTTTATTATTATGATGATTATTGGTTTTGAAAAGGGCAATCAAATGAGAAGACGCATTCATCAAGGCATTAAAAAAGAAATGTTGTACGCCATTCGTCATTATGTTTTAAAGTTTTTGGGTAAGTGCAGTCATAAGTCTTATTTTCATAGACGTTTTTATCAGATTGTGAGTAACTTTTTATATCGCAACATTCGTTAAACTTTCACATCAATGAAGAACCCAAACATCAATCAATTATACGGCTCACTGCTTGGCACGGTTATTGGCGATGCCTATGGATTGCCCTTTGAAGGCTTATCGCCATCTCGTCTAAAAAGACTGTTTGCTCAAGATGGGGCATATCATTTGATTCCCATTATCAAAGGCGGTATGGTATCAGACGACAGCGAACACGCCATCATGACCGTGCAAGCCTATATTGCCAGTGGTGGAGATGTCAGCCGATTTGTTAGTGTCTTAAAATGGCGTTTGATGGCGTGGTTATTGACGTTGCCTGCTGGGGTGGGACTGGCGACAGGGCGCAGTATTTTTAAGATGATGCTTGGGTTTCGGCGGTCGGGCGTATATTCGGCAGGTAATGGCGGGGCAATGCGTTCGTCAGTGCTTGGGGTGCTGTGCGATGACTTAAATCAGTTAAAAACATTCGTTCACACAAGCACCACGCTTACCCATACCGACCCCAAAGCCGTACAAGGTTCATTGGCAGTGGCACTTTTGGCATGGGCAGAAACTCGCCGCCCAACATGGAGTGGTGAACAAATATTACGCTTTGTGGCAGAGCAGTTAGAAGACAAAGTGCTGATTGCTTTGCTTTTTGGTGATACAACCCAACAAAATCCGCCGCCTGCCCAAGGTGTAACAGGCTATATGTACGACACCGTACCTGCGGTGGTGTGGGCGTGGCGACAGTATAGACATGAGCCGCTACGGGGATTAAACTGGCTGATTGGGCGTGGTGGCGATACCGATACCGCTTGTGCCATCTTTGGCGGTATCGTTGGGGTGCGTCATGGCGTGGCGCTGTTTGATGTCATGCAAGGGGCATGGTGTGAGCCTGTAATTCGTCCAAAGCTCTTGCAAACACTTGCCAAACAAGCTTGGCAAACCAATGTTCCAAACCGTCCTGCAAGGCTTTTTTCGTTTTGGACGTATCCTAGAAATGTTGTTTTTCTTATTATTGTGTTATTACATGGCTTTAGGCGTTTATTGCCACCGTATTAATCTTGATTAACGAATGTATTTAAACATCACGCTCATAAGACATAAATTTGCCCTTTTTAATAATCAAATTTTTATTTAAATGTTCGCTTAATTGCGTTTGTATTTGCCAAAAATTGCCATCAAAACAAAATTCAAATTTAATCGCCACATCATTATCATAAAACGTCATATTTAATACATCGTCCACCATCGGTATATAATCAAAATCAAAAACGGATTGTGTGGCAGTATGATTTAATAACGACAATAATTGATTGCCAAATGCTTGTTGTAAATGGGTATAAGTCAAATTCATGCAGCGACCCATTTGTATTGAACATACATCAGTGATATTGTGCCATCGTTTTAATTCCCAATAGGGTGTGCCTTTTGGGATATCCGTTTTGCAAGTACATAATTTAAATCCGTCAGTAAGGGTACACATGATTGCCTTTTTATTGCTATTCAAATAATACAGCTTCTGTTATAATAGCCAATTTTTATAAATTTAACAAGACAATGAAATTTACCCTACACAAAACCGCCAAAGGCACAAGTCTGGCTCGCCGTGGCACCGTACATTTGGCGCATGGCGATGTACAAACCCCTGCTTTTATGCCTGTGGGCACTTATGGTACGGTCAAAGGTATGCTGCCACGGGACATTCACGCCATCGGAGCGGACATTATTCTTGGCAACACCTTTCATTTGTGGCTGCGTCCAACCACGAGCGTCATTGATAAATTTGGCGGCTTGCATGAGTTTATTGGGTGGCATAAGCCCATTTTGACCGACTCGGGAGGCTTTCAGGTGTTTAGCCTTGGGGCAATGCGCAAAATCAAAGAAGAAGGCGTTACTTTTCGTTCGCCCATTGATGGGGCTAAGGTGTTTTTGTCGCCTGAAATTTCCATGCAAATCCAAAAGTCCTTAAATTCCGACATCGTCATGCAATTTGACGAATGCACCCCATATCCTGCCACCCACCTAGAAGCGCAAAAATCGCTAGAGCTGTCATTGCGTTGGGGTGAGCGCTGCATTAATGAACACCAAAAATTAGGCAACAAAAACGCCCTGTTTGGCATTGTGCAAGGCTCTATGTATCAAGATTTGCGACTACAATCGCTAAATGCTTTGACCACCATGCCTTTTGATGGTTATGCCATTGGGGGTTTATCGGTGGGCGAGCCCAAAGATGAGATGATGAAAGTGCTGGATTATTTGCCAAACGCCATGCCCAGCGACAAGCCACGCTACTTGATGGGGGTGGGTACGCCAAGCGACATCGTAGAAGCGGTACGCCGTGGCGTGGATATGTTTGACTGCGTCATGCCGACCCGCAACGCTCGTAACGGTCATTATTTCACCAGCACAGGGGTGGTCAAAATCAAAAACGCCGCCCATCGCTATGACGAAAGTCCTTTGGATAAAGAGTGTGATTGCTATACTTGTCAAAACTTTAGCCGTGCTTATCTACACCATTTGCATAAGTGTGGCGAGATGTTATCGGCTCAACTGGGCACGATTCACAATTTACGGTTTTATCAAAACTTAATGCAAAACATTCGTACCAGTATTGAAAACGATACGTTTGATGAATTTGCAAAGGTGTTTTATGAAAAGCAAAAGCTTAGCATGCCATCTTTGGAGGCATCGCTTAGCAAAGACTAGTTTGGCAAGAGCATCATATTTTAATGATAATGCCTGTGTTAAGACGAACCATCCTTAAAAGGGTAGTCTTTGTTATTTTGGCAAAAACCCAGTTATTCAAAGTTTTTTATTTTGTTACCATTGTGAAACAAGACCAAAATAAATCAAATTTTAGGCAAATTCTTATGAATAACCCATTGATTTATATGACAAAAAATTTAATTAAATTTGTATAAATTTTAAACAATCAACCGTCTTTGCCCAATATTCAATGAGTTACACTTAAAATTTTAAAGTTATCCACAGGCTTATCCACAGATTTTGGGGAAAAGTATTTATGATGAATTTTTTTAGGTAGAAATTTGTAAAATAATTAATAAAATCAGTCATTTAAATAATACAGATGAGCAATCCCTAAAGCCTGGATTAAAGACTGAATGCACATAATACATGAATTCTTAGGGATGTTTCACAAGAGAGTATTTTGGAGGTGCAGTTACTAAATACGTTTGTACATCAAATCCCAAGATGCACGTCCATAATCTGCTCCACGTTTTTCAAACTTGGTGGCAGGGCGGAAATCGGGGCGGGGCGAGAAGTTACCTTTGCTTGCCATGTTGTTAAACTGTGCCATACCATCAAGCACTTCAAGCATCCAAAGAGCATAATGCTCCCAATCAGTAGCACTATGAAAGATACCCCCAATTGCCAGTTTATCCGCCACCAACGTCATGCGTTCAAGAGTGACAAAACGACGCTTATAATGACGTTTTTTCTGCCAAGGGTCAGGAAAATAGAGTTGTACTGTATCTAGATGTCCGTTGGGTAAATTTTGTAGCAGTGCAATGGCATCACCATTTAGTACTTTTAGGTTGGTTAGCCCTAACTCATGTGCCAGATATGCTGTCCGCCCGATACCTGGTTCGTGAACCTCTACTCCCACAAAGTTGCGAGTAGGGTTATTTTGAGCCATCTCCACCAAGCTGTCGCCCATTCCAAAGCCGATTTCTAAGGTAAGAGGAGCATGCTTGCCATTGGCTGTATTTTCAAAAAACACCTGCAAATCATGAATATTTGAGACGTCGCCTAATCTACCCAAATCCTTGCCATGATTGATGATATATGGCGTGAAAGCAGGGTCGGTTAGGGCGGTTTGGGCATATTGGCTCAGATGCGTACGACGCCTCATAAAAGTAGCGATGGCATGGCTGTACTCAGCAGGCGTGCGTGATAAGCCTGCAATCTCATCCTTGATGGTATCGCGAGAGATGTCAGGGGTTTGGCGGTCGCCACCAACAGGTGCAAGTGGAGTTTTGAAATTTGTCATGGTGGATTTGTCAAAAAAGTCTAAAATGAGTTATTATAAAGCATTCAAAAAATTAAGTACAAAAATTATCATGTTTCGTTTGCCGTTTTTAGAAGACACCACACCTCCACCTTTTTATGTGCCTTATTTGTCAGAAAAAGACAGGGTGCAACTTGATAAGTGGTTCATTGGTGAGCGTTCTCAGGCGTATTATTTAAAGCGTTTTAAAGCATTTGATGAGGCTGGCAAGCTACACGCACGTTGGCACTGGTCGGCATTTTTAACTACCTTTGGATGGCTTTTGTACCGTAAACGCTATCTGGATTGTATGGTGTATTGTATCGCAGGTTGGTCATTTATCAAACTAAATATCGTCATTATTTTGGCAGTATGTGAATTTTTGTTCATGGGTAAATTACCCGATGACTATCAGATGTACGCTCGACTGATGATTGCTGGAGTGGTTTGGTTGTTTTGGTCGGGCATGGTGGCACGGTGGGCGGATGCTTATTATTACCGTATGGCACGCCGTGAGATAGCAGATGCCTTAGAGTTTTATCCCAATGATAAAGAGGCACAACGGGCACATTTGGCAGAACATGGCGGTGTGAGTTTGGTAGGCTTGGGAGTTGCATTTTTAATTTTTGGCAGTTTTTTGGCTATCATCGTGTTGCAATTCGTGCCGATTATCGCCCTACAAAAAGAACAGGAGGTAATCTTTGAGAGTTACCGTACGGTCAATGCCATTCAAAAGCGAGTGGCTCTCATTCATGAGCAGACGGGTAGTTGTCCCGTGGGCATGTCTGTGACAACAAAGAATCAAAGGGTAAATGTAGAAGTGGTAGGTAGTTTACCTTATGCCAAGACTGATTGTGCGGTGGTGGCGACAGTCTTAGGGGCAACCTATCCTGTGCGTTATCTCAATGGACGCAATCTTACCATGTATCATAAAATCGATGATGAGGGCAAATCAGTATGGCGATGCCAAACGTCACTTAATAAAAAGCAAACCCCTAAACGCTGTATAGATTAGCCAAAGACATGACCGGATGTCAGAGGGAGAGATATAAAAGAATAATAAATAAAAGACCTTAAACAGATTTTTAGAAAACAGCTTTTTAGATGGAAAAATCTTCATCAGAATTAAGTTGCTGTCTTTCTTGATCTCTGATGGTGTGACCTTTTTGGGTACGAAATTTTGGAGCGGTAGAGTTATAACCCTCTCGTTTTTGCCAATCGTTGGCAATTCGATACTGCCAAAAAACCCGAAAAGCGATGCCAAGAACAGTACTGGTGACAACACCACAGACAATAAGTCCCCACGCGAATGCTTTTAGAGAAAAAAAGCCGTGCATTAAAAAGGGATTGCCACCATTGCCTGTTACCCACAGCGTTAAATCAGATAAAATAACGCCAATACCTCTTATACCAATAACAGGCTCACCAAGCAATATCGCCCCCACAGAGTAAGCAAACCAAAACACAGGAATGGTTGTTAACGGATTGGTAATCCAAGTGAGAGCTACGCTCATTGGTACATTTGCACGAAAAATAAGGGCACCAATAAGTGCCAAAGGCATCTGCCCAGGCAGTGGGAAAAAGGCACAAAGCACACCAACATAAACCGCACGGGTTAAAGAACCGCGGTTTAGATGCCAAAGACGCGGATCAGCCAAAAATGGGGCAAACAATCTCACCATGCGGTTTTCACGCAACTTTTCGGGAGTGGGAAGCCAGTTTTTGATTTTTTGCTTTGGCATGAAAAGAGTGAAAATATCGTTCGAATAAAGAATAGATTATAACAAATGAGTACGGGGTGACATTGTTGTAATTTTGCAAATTTTAACAATCAATATCAATACATAAAACAAAATCCCCAAGCATGAACAAGACATGACTTGGGGATTTAAAAATTGGCACTCCATAGGGGATTCGAACCCCTGTTACCGCCGTGAAAGGGCGATTTGGAACACCTTACCCAAAATACGGCAAGGATTTTACCACGTCTTGCAAGGTATTACTAGCAAGATGGGCATATTTTTGCGTTGTTTTGATGTCACTATGTCCAAGCAGTTGCATCACATGATAAATAGGCACACCTTGCTGAATCAAGATACTTGCAAAAGTATGACGTAAATCATGGATACGCACCGCACCAATCTGACTGTTAGCAACCACCTTTAAAAATCCACTCCTAAACGTCTTCCTCCTGTTGTCTGTCTTAAAATTATAAAACACCCATTGACTAGGATTATCCAATAATAAACCTTGTAACGATGCTAAAGCAGCGTCATTTAACGGTTTATGTATCGTACGCCTGTTTTTGGATAGACTGTTAATGATGGTTAGATACCCATCATCCAGATGCACATTATCCCAAGTAAGTGTTAATAACTCTCCACTCCGACAACCTGTATTTATGAGTAAATTTATAAAATGATACAGTTGTTCATTATTATTATACCCCTTGGCATGCTTAAGTAATTTAGAACATTCGGCAGGCGTTAAATAGCGTGGTATATAATCTTGCTCAAAGAGACTAAAGCCATTTAGAGGGTTTTTTAACTGATGCTCATGATGTTTATTGTAAAAATTAACTGCACTCCTAACAATGGTTAATTCACGGTTAATGGTAGCATTTTTGACACCTTGCAGAGTACGATAAGTACAATAATCGGCAATGGTATTAATGGTTAAATCCTTACCCATAAAAAACCCCAAATGGCATAACTTATCATCATAATTTACACCTGTAAACTTAAGATGATTATTGACATAAAAATCAATGATATAAAGCAAGTTCATTTGACATACCTTTAGAAAATGATAAAATAAAAGCACGAAAGAAAGAGCCTTACCCATGAATTTTAAAATCATACCTCCAATTACTGGAAAAGATTGTTTTGCCAAAATGGGAGCAATCAGAGACATAAAACGTTTAAAACGAGTATATGGCGGAAAGAACTGGAAAAAATGTAAAGGCTTTTGCAAGATTGAAATAGATGATGAAATCTATGAAGCTGAAGTACACTGGTATGAATGCCATGGCATTGGCCCAGTAGAATATAAAATTAAGAGGATTTTACAATGAAATGGTTACTATGCATTAACAACCAAGAATACCCCGCTAGCCTTGAAGCCATGAAAATATATCAGCAGTTAGATGATCCAATGGCTAATAAATTAGGCATGGTAAGAATTATTGATGAAAGTGGTGAGGATTATTTGTACAACAATTCACTATTTATTCAAATTCCTGCCGTATTTAGCCAGAGTATTGATAAAGCTTTAGCCGTTTAAGATGGATTAAATATCGGCTCAGTTTTTGATTTATCTGAAAATATATACTCCTCAGTGGTTGTTATGCCTTGTGCAAATCTTTTATCATTTTCAGTTGGCTGATTTTGCTCCTGAAGGTCTTGATGCAATGAATTAGAAGCATCATTAGTAAATTGTTTTGCCTTAGGCAAATCACCAGTAGCAAGCTCCAAACATTGCAAATCAGACAGTTTTAAACGATCGCCGTATTTGTTAAATGCCATGCACTTACCAGATTTGGATACTACAGATGCGGGGCGTATGTCATCATGATTAAAAGTGACATGATAATCATTAAGATATTGTAATTTAAGTTGATTTAGACGCTCATCATCAATGACATAAGTACGACCATTAATAATATCAGATTGATCAAATTTAACATCTTGTTGTATAACATCATTAGGCTTATCTTGTGGTATGGTTTGCGTGGATTTATCATCATTATCTTGAGCTTGAGGTGGAACTATACCACCATCAAAGACAATGGCATAAAATGCCCATGCACAGATTAACAAGCCAATAGCAAGAGGGGCAACCTTTAATACAGGTATTTTAAGGCGTTTGTGATTAGCGTTTTTCTCATCGACATCAACACTATCGTAATAATCAAATAATTTTTTATCATATTTAAATATTGGAGCGTTCTCAGCACGGCGACGAACGGTAACGCCATTTGGATTTTCCTGTGCAATTCGCCACTTATAAACATTGGCAAAGCTGGCATTCATAGGGCGATCAATATGATAATGCTCACCGACTACTGCCAAAACATCAGCATGTAAAAATTTAGGATTTTGAGTGATAAGCCAAATGTCCTTACCTGTATGGCGATGTGTAGTCAAATCTACAATCATGCTGTTACGGTTACGCCCTCGAGACTTAGCATAAACTTGACGATATTGCACCTCATCATAGATAATTAGTGAACCATCAGGAGTATCCCTCCAATCATCAGGGGCTTGCTCAACCCCATCTATCCTCAGACCTTTGATGTCACTATATATCATCCTGTCAGGATTATCTTGACGTATTTTAATGATCTGGGCAACCGTATATAGCGTCTTACCACTGCCAGGCGTACCAGTAATTAATCTAATCATTTTTTTGCATTAAAAACAATGCCCCCCGTTCGATGGTCATACGAGTAATAATAGCAGAAACAGTAAGAGATAGAGCAACATCAGTACCAGACAAGTCAATCATAGCCGCACCAAAATCAGATACACCCCCTAAATTAGCCCGAGTGTAAGTAATCAAATCTTGTACAACAACCAATGATATAGATGCAGTGCCAAGGGTTAAGCCTGCCCCTGTTAATATACGATGAAGAGCAGATCCAAGCAAATAATCACCAACTTTATAAAGTAAATTACCCATACATTACCTTTTAATGTTGACAGGGGGACGCAAAATTTTCCTGCAAGTGTTCGGAAAATTTCACGCCCCCCGTCTAATTAACGTTATTATTTACAAACGACGACCACAGGAGCCAACAATATACATAGATACAATCGCACCGGTTGCTGTCATATAGGGCTTTAAACTACGAGCAAAATCACAATAAGGCTTATAAGTAAAATTAATAGTAGTTGCATAACCCCAAGGCATAGACACAGATATGACATCATCAGTAGGGCAGCCATCATCAATGTCAATTCTGTCTTTATTTAATGTCTCTTCTTCATCATCATTAACATTAACTTTGGTATCTTGTTTTTTACTAGGCTCATCATCGACCCAGTCAAAATATTCACAAGCCTCTTTAAAAAAATCTGATGTCTTGCACACAGGAGGCTCATCATCATCTTTTGGTGTGGTGGTGTTATTGGTGGTATCATTATCCTGTGAGTTGTCTTCATTATCCAAATCCATGTTACAAGATATGTATTTACCTGTGTTTTCTTCCATGGTGCAATTAGCGGGGGTTACATCGTCAATATCATATTTTTTACTCATGATGTCTTTTTCAATATCTTTAGATATTTCATTACAAGAATTGTTCTGACATTGATTGTCAATGTTGGTATCATTGTCTATCTGGTCACCGTAATAATGGTAATTATTAATCGTCACATCATCATAATCCGTATTGTAGTAGTTTTTGATGTCATCATCATCCATGCTATCAGCGATTTTTTTAGCCAAAGCATCTAAATCATCTTTAGATAATTGGCGGTTACCCTTAGATTCGCCGCAATCAACAACACCGATGACGGCGACGGAATAATTAGATTTTAAATCACGACTAACACCATCTTTTGTAAGCCTATACTCAAAAATATCATTAGAGCGATAAGAATACACATCATGTACACCTGTCTCATATTCATCAATTTTATCATCAATTACATCTTGAGCTCGGGATTCCAACTCGTCAAGATGACCAGTAGTATGAGACATTACAGTAATTTGATGATTAGGATAGGAACGTTGAAGCCTTTTTAAATTTAAATCAATAGATGATGATATGGCGTCGCCCCTGCTTGCTATACGCTCAGAGTAAGCCACATAATATATTCTACCAACACATCTATGATTAGCGGTGCAAACACCTGTAACATCACAGACAAGCTCAATTGTATCACCAACATGATCTTTACATTTTTTTGAATATTTGACGCACCAAAGCAACGCCCCAGCGGGGCTTAAAGCAGTACCGACCTTACCAACTTTAACAAGTGCACCGCCACCCGTCTTGACCAATGCACCGCCTTTTTTACCCAAATCTACAATCTGACCTTTAGACAGATTAACCGCCGCATATGCATTATAAGCAGGGGCGATAATTATTAAAACAGATAGCAAATAAGATAAAAAACGCATAAAAAACTAGCCAAAGATCATGTCATAAAGAAAAAAGAGTAAAAAAACAAAAAGCCAACCATAAACAACAAAAGCATAATCCTTTATTTTTTGTAAATAATATATTAAAGATTCTTCATCGCCATCACATAAGCATTGATACGCTCTGTTAGCGTGATGAACAACCCTAAACAAATAAAAAATACAAAATAATCCATAAAGAAAAAAGAAAGTACTCAAATAAATTTGATCACACACAATAAACACCTATGAAATTAAAAAAAGGTAATTTTAGTTCATATAAAAAAATCAATTTTTTTTATAAAAAAGCAGAAATCATGATGCAAAAACAGATGATAAGCAAGATATTAGGTAAATACTCTATAAACATAATTTTAACCTTATCTAAAAAGTAAAATAAAATTATCTTGATAAAGTATGGATTTAACAGCCCTGCCCATACTGTTAAATAGCGATTAGCGGACGACAGAACGCACCAAACGCCAACCAAGGATAACCACAGAAATACCCAGTAAAGCAGCACCGATCTTATTGATTGGATCGTCTAATCCAGATATTTGAGCGGTAACGGAAGTAACATCAATTGCCGCTAAAGCGGGTGTACTAAGTAAAGAGGCAGTTGCAGCTACGCCAATTTTTAAAGAGTGCTCATTAATGGCGTCTTTGGTTTTAGCAATTATGCCATTTTTATCTTGGGTTTTATGAGTCATTTAAAACTCCTTACAAGTTTAATGATAATAAACCAACCAAAAGCCAAAGAAATAATCACCATTAGATTAACGGTTATTTGATTGGCTTGCTCCTTAGTGATACTTGACGGGACTGGTTGGCTTGATAGCTCCTGCCAAGTTTTACAAATCAAAACACCTTGATGAGTTACTAACTCAGTACAAACATAAGATGGAGTATTTTGAGTCATAATTTTTTATCAATTAGTTTTTGGTTGTTGGGGGTACTTTTGGAGTGCGTTGGCGTGGTAAAATTTCCATTTCCTTAGCATTGGCAAGGTCAGCAAAAACAACAACCTGTATTTGATTGCCCTTGCGGTCAGTAGCAGTAACCATCTTAGTTTTAAGATAATATGGGTATTGGTGTTCATGAAATCTTTTTAAATCATCCAAATTGTTATAGCGGTATTGGGCTTGTGCTTGCCCTCCTGCATCGGGTTTTCTGTTGGTGTGCATGGCGATGATGTTTACATACCTGTATTCTTCATAGTCAGTAGGCTCGACACCAAAGACAAGTAAACTTCTTTCATAAATTTCATCAGGGTGATACTCTACACCATCAATAATGATGGGTTTATCGGCAAAATCAGTCATGATTATATTCCTCTTGTTTGTTGTCAAAATTGACAGTTAAGGGTTTAGGAGTGTTTAAGTGTTTAGGTATTGTAAGTATGTCTAATTTTTCGGGGCGTGACTTATTAGGTATGTCTGTTAACACATCTAACAAGACGGTATCATCATCAAAACAGCGGCGAAAAAAATGTATATATCTACCATATTGCTTTTGCACGAGTCTGATAGCCTGAGCAAAGGTAATGAGTTCGTTTTTATCCCTTACCTCGTATTTATCTAATGGGGTATCCTCCTGGATGACATAAAAACAAGGATAAGCGGCAACCATGTAATCAGTTGGATGCAAGAGCACCGACAAAGGGATATAGATGTCACGGCTTTTAAACTCTACTTCAATTCTGAGCCAAACGGAATCTTTATCGCCTAACTGTTTGCCTTTTTCGTAGATACGGCAGAATTTAGACGATTGACGAGAGCCAATATAAAGGGTTCTGCCTTTGCCATTGGGTTTTTTCCAGTTACCGCGGTATTCTATTTCCGGGTTGCGTCCGCCCTTGTTAAACCCGCCCTTAGAATGTATCTGATCAAACAAATCCACGGTTAAAAATGTCTTGTCCAGACTGTCATAAGCCAAATCAATACGGGTAATGGTTGCCATTTTTAGGCTGTTTAACCAATCAAACAAATCAAACTCAAAATCAATGTTGGCATAATTGCATCCAACGCCATTTATCATGATAAGTACGGTATTTTTTTGACCGCCAATACAGACAATACCCGCATTATGATCAAGGTTAAAACTTCTTCTATAAAAATTTCTACCCGTTTGATTTTCGGTGTCAATGCCAAAGCCTATGATTTTTAACAATTTACGGCTTATCTGGTTAATGACGTGATTTTCAAGAGCGATATCTTTTAAATCATGCTTACCCTTAGGTGTAAAGTCATCCATAGATACAACCACATTTAACCAATCAATCACACATTTTTGACCTTGCAAAGGTTTACGCACTAAAACGGTTTTTACTTCACCGTTGATAATAACGGCATCTGTATCATCAAGCGGGGTATTGGCGTATAATCGTCTGGTTGCCCTATCTTGAGATATCTTGTCTCTGATGGCTTGCAAATAATCAGAGTCTTGCCCCTTGATTCCTTTTGGCGGGCTTAGCCTGCCATCTGCAACGTAATCTACAATTGGGCGAGGTAATGTCATATCTTTGCCTTGTCTGCTTGGTAGACATGCCAGTTCACGGGCATTCGCCTTGTCTTTACACTTTACCCCCGTATTACTTAGGGGGGAAGTTTGCCCCTTTGGGGTTTTTGGCAAGTCTGTCCTAGGATTGGGCTTTTGGGATTGACCGGATGCGGGTTTATCCACAATCGAGCTAATCACTTACCCACAATTATTGCCCACAGGGTATATCCACAATCGCCCGCCAGTAATATCCGCTGAACTATCATTTAGGGCTAGGCGGGCTCATGTGGATAACCCTGCAAGCCCCTAGCGGGGTGGACAAAATTGGTGGATAAGTGGCTCTCATGTGGATAATTCCCTATCCGTTCAATCCGTTGTTATTGGTTTTAATTTTTTTTGACAAAGGGGGGAAATGGCTAATCCTTCCAATGGGGAGCTTGAGCCCAATTCGGGCAGTTATCCCCCAAGGGTCAAGAGTCATCAAAACTCTCTAGCCTTGGATTATCCCGATCTTCCAACGGTTTCGCCGTCGCCGTCATCGGTTGCTAGTCACTGATACAAGCCCAGCACGCGTAAATTATGGGTGTATGCCCCACCCTTGCACCTTTTACGCCATCACGCCCGTATGCGTTGTAAAGCCACTTAACGGCAAGGGTTACCCCAATATACCGCACCGGCATATAACAACACACCAAAGGCGTAATAATCCCTAAGGTTGCCCACTTTGCAAGGTATCCCCGGTAATGGGCTTTATAATCCACTCCCCCGTCGTCACTTATCCTACCACCAAGAGCGGACGGTAAATCATGACAAAAATAAGTCTCTTAAATCAGATTCACGATAACAGTACTTATCACAAAGCCTTAAACAACGCCTCATGCTGATTTGACCACCATAAAGAGACCAACAATCATCATCAATACGCTTTATCTTATGATAAGCATCCCACGGCAAATGATAAGTATATATATCGCCGTACAGCCTAAAAACAGCCAACACCGAACCGACAGCATTAATAAAATCTACAGAGTTATTTTTTATAATAATACGATGTAATAGGTTGCCCCTTGTGGTAGGATTAGCAGTGGACGACACAAGGGGCGGGGGAGGGTTGCCCCCGGGCTGATTTTTTGAGCTTAACTCATCAAAGCAGCGAGCAGGTCGGGGGCAAAAAGGTTTAGATGATTTAGACCGTGATGGCCTTGGTTTTTTAATGTTACTCATAGTTCATTCCTGCTCAAACGAAATTAAAAGCTGTTTATTTGCAAACAACAAATAAAGAGTGGTATAATTTTATTAACCGTATTTGGTTAGCCCCAAATTCGGTTACTAAATGGTTAAAAAAATAACCAATTTTGGGACATAATTAATTATGAACCATTTTCGGTTACTTTTCAATAGGAATTTACAAAATGTTACAATCTTTAATAAAACAAGCTGAAACAAAAGCTGGAAGTCAATTGGATTTAGCTAAAAGATTTAATATACAACGAACAAGATTTGGAGACTATAAAGCGGGTCGTCGTATACCTGATGATATGCTAATTGGAGAGTTAGCAGAGTATGTTGGGCTTGACCCAATAGAAACCATTTTACTTTGTAAATTGGAAACAGTAGGGCAAGAAAAAGCCACGCTGTTTAAAGCGTGGCTAGAAAATTGGCACTCCATAGGGGATTCGAACCCCTGTTACCGCCGTGAAAGGGCGATGTCCTAGGCCTCTAGACGAATGGAGCATCTAAAACTTTTGAATGCTTTCACCGTATTCTCAAAAGTGGCGTTATTATAGCAGACTATCTTTATTCGTCAAGCAACTTGTTATAAATTTTTTAAAAAATTTATAACTTATTGATTTTTAGTGATATCAGTCTTTAAAGTTATTAAATTGCAGTGGCACGCCAAACGATTTCTCTTTTAAAAATGCCATGCATGCTTGCAAGCTGTCTTTTTTCTTGTCAGATACGCGAACTTTGTCACCTTGAATGCTGGCAGAGACTTTTAAGTCGCTGTCTTTGATGGCTTTACTGATTTTTTTGGCACTGTCTGAGTCCAGTCCGTCTTTTAGATTGATAACAAGTTTGACGACTTTGCCCGATGGGTTTTTATCCTGTGGGTCTAGGCTTTGCAAGTCCACACCACGCTTGATGAGCTGTTTTTCAAAGATGGCAAAGACATTGTCCGCTTGTAAGTCGTTATCAGCAGTAATGGTTACGGTTTTGTTTTTTTCATTGAGCTCCACTTTGATGTCGCTGCCCTTGAAGTCAAAGCGGGTAGCGATTTCTTTGTCTGTGTTGCCAATGGCGTTTTTGACTTCTTGGATGTTTAATTCTGAAACGATATCAAAAGATGGCATAAAAACTCCTTACTCTTCGTGGTTGATAATATGATTTATGACCAATAAGGTGCGATACTGGATGTCAATATTTCTATCAATTCATCATCCATATAACCATAATCATCAGGAATGTCAAGCACAATCAATTCCTTGCCATTAAGCAGTTTGGGAAATGATTGTTTTAGTTGCTGTTGATGCTTATATTCCATCACAAAAATTTTATCCGCCCACGCCACATCCTTGGCATTGACTCTATGACGAGCATTTTGGCTGGTGCCTGCTGAGCGGGTATGAATACCGTAATCACTCTTAAAAATGCGTTCAGCAGTTGGGCTTCTCCATGCATTTTTTGAGCAAATAAATAAAAAATTCATGAGGGCATCTCATCGGATGTATCAGTTGTATTATCCGTATCACTCACATCTGTACTCTGTGTAAGCATGGGAATGTCATTAAAAATCTTACAAAACAGTTCAGCAGTTTTTTGGGTGTCATAAAGTGCTGAGTGTGCATGATTATTGTCAAATTCAAACCCTGCAAGCACACAAGCTCGAGCCAGCACTGTATGTCCTAAGGCAAGAGCGGATAGGCTTGCAGTATCTAATACGCTAAAAGCATGAAAAGGCGAGTGACTTTTGGAATTGGTGCGTTCTATCAAGGCATTAACAAAACCCAAATCAAAATGAGCATTATGACCCACAAGAATACATTGGCGACAGCCGTGTTCTTTTTTTAGGGCTTTTAGGGCTTTAAAAATGCGTCTGATGGCGATCTTTTCGTCTTCGGCAATGGCTTTGCGAAATGGGCTATCTGGGTTAATTCCTGTAAACTCAAGGGCAGATTTTTCTAAATTTGCACCTGCAAATGGCTCAATATGAGCATTTAGTGCCTCGCCTTGATAGAGTTTTCCATCGTTATCCATCAGAATCGGCACACAAGCAATTTCAAGTAAAGCATCCGTTTTGGCATTAAATCCTGCGGTCTCTACATCCACGACCACAGGCATAAAACCCCGAAACCTCTTAGCCAGAGGGGTTTTTGGCAGGGCGGTCTGGTTCATTGTACGCTCCACGCCACGGTCTGACCTGCCATAAGAGGAGTGAGAGTTTTGCCGTCCAGATATGCATAACTTTCGGCAACGGTTTGCTCTTGCTTAACCAATGTGATGGTGCTTGTGTTCACTGGTAAGCCATAGAAAGTAGCTCCAAAAACACTGGCAAAATTTTCAAGTTTATCAAGAGCATTCATGCCTTCAAAGGCAGTGGCATACAAAGGCAAGGCGTGAACGGCACTATAACAGCCTGCACAACCACAAGCACTCTCTTTGGTGTGGGTGGCGTGAGGGGCAGAGTCTGTACCCAAGAAAAATTTAGGATTGCCCGATGTGGCGACTTCTAGCAGGCGTTTTTGGTGGTCGGCACGCTTTAAAATTGGTAAACAATAAAAGTGCGGTTTGACACCACCGACCAGTAAGTGATTGCGGTTAAATAATAAATGTTGTGGGGTGATGGTGGCGGCGACATTTTTCCCTTGAGCCAAACAAAAGTCCGCAGCATCAGCGGTGGTGATGTGCTCCATGACGATTTTTAGCTCAGGAAAATTTTTGATGATGACAGACAGCACATCGTCCAAAAACCGTTTTTCACGATCAAAAATATCCACATCATGATGTGTTACCTCGCCATGTACGAGCAGGGGCAAGCCATGTTTTTGCATGGCGTCAAAGACTTGACTGCGACCCAAAATATCGGTTACGCCATCGGCAGAGTTGGTGGTTGCCCCAGCAGGATAAAGTTTGACAGCAGACACCACGCCACTTGCCACAGCATCCTCAATGTCTGTGACGCTGGTGTGGTCAGTCAGATACAATACCATACGTGGGTCAAAACTTGCTTTGCGTATGGCATTGATGTCGCTATTGGTTAAGGCGGTCAAAATCCGTTGACGGTAAGCAAGAGCATCCATGGCAGTCTTGACGGGTGGTACAAGATTTGGCATACAAATGACGCGATTAAAACTCGTGGCGGCGTGAGGTACGGTTGTGATGAGTGCGTCATTATCACGTAAGTGAATATGCCAATCGTCTGGCTGAATGATGGTTAAAGTGGTCATGGTATGGCTATGGATTATCAGAAAAATACTATTTTAAGGGTTGGGGGGATTTTGTCAAGTTTTATATTGGTGGGTATTTTATGTCATGCATGGTGTTGATTGGTGGTATTATCATGAATTTAATCAGGTGGTTAAATATCATGACTTTAGACAAAAATTTTTGTATAATAAGCAGTTTCATTCTTATAATCACACTCCATGACTGCCAAAATTCCTGTGCTCCATATGCTTGACACTGATGTCGAAACAAAAACCAATCTTTTGGGCTTATCAAAAGACGAGCTCGTTGCCTTTTTTGCCACTTTGGGCGAAAAAAGCTTTCGTGCCACGCAGGTGATGAAGTGGATTTATCAGTATGGCGTTACTGACTTTGCGCAGATGAGCAATTTATCCAAAAAATTACAAGAAAAGCTACAAACGGTCGCTCACATCACGCCGCCTACGGTCAAATTTAAACAGTTTAGCGAAGATGGCACTCGTAAATGGGTGTTTGAAGTGGCAGGCGGATCGCTTGTAGAAACGGTGCTGATTCCTGCCGAAGACAGCAAAGAATACGGACGTAAAACGCTGTGCATTTCAAGTCAGGTGGGCTGTGCGCTAGACTGCTCGTTTTGTAGTACAGGCAAACAAGGCTTTGAGCGGGATTTGACCGCCAGTGAAATCATCGGACAGCTGTGGGTTGCCAATCAGTCTTATATGCAAGATGTGCCCGTTACCGAGCGTGAAAACCGTGTTACCAACGTGGTGATGATGGGCATGGGCGAGCCGCTGCTGAATTATGAGCCAGTGGTTGCCAGCATGTCTTTAATGCTTGATGACAATGCTTTTGGGCTGTCCAAACGCCGTGTTACGCTGTCCACGTCAGGCATTGTGCCAAAGATGTATGACTTGGCAAAAGACATCGATGTGGCACTAGCAATCAGCCTGCACGCCCCCAATGATGAGCTGCGCAATGAGCTTGTGCCGATTAATAAAAAATATCCGCTTGCCGAACTCATCAAAGCCGCCAAAGCCTATGTCTATGACGAAAACCCCCGCCACAAAAAACACGTTACCATTGAATATGTGATGCTTGCTGGGGTCAATGACAGCGATGAGCACGCCAAACAGTTGATTGAACTGCTTAAAGACTTACCTAGTAAAATCAATCTGATTCCCTTTAATCCGTTTCCGCACGCTCCGTATCAGTGCTCTAGCAATAATCGCATTCATGCGTTTAGCAATTTGCTAAACCAAGCTGGCTTTGTGTGTACGGTGCGCCAAACTCGGGGCGATGACATTGACGCAGCGTGTGGGCAACTGGTGGGGCAGGTGGCGGACAAAACCAGACGGCAAGAAAAATGGCAACAAAAAATTGCCAAGACAGTGGCGCAATAGATTTGGCAAATAAGTAGAACCTTGTTACAATATCAAGGTGACTTATTTGTAATTGGCTTTAGGAAGATGACAATGACAATACATACTTTTAAGCTTGGCATATC
>JBHCHC010000136.1:0-3622 GCA_041802645.1 Moraxella sp.
AAAAAAAGGAGATATTTTGTATGGAAAATTAAGACCTAATTTGAATAAAGTGTATTTGTCTGAATATGATGGAATTTGTTCAACGGATATTTTAGTTTTAAAGGTTAATTCACACATAGACAGAACACTGTTTTACTATTATCTATTAAGTACAGAATTTAATAATAAGGTTTTGACAACTGTTTCTGGGCAACAGCTCCCAAGAACTTCGTGGGAGAAGATAAGTAACATAAAAATCTCCGTTCCGCCCCTTGACCAGCAACAAGCCATCGTTGCCCAAATTAATGAATATGAAAGAATTATCGTTGACCTAGAAGAACGGATGGCACAATCCGCCAAGCAAAAGCAGGCGATTTTGGTACAGTATCTGTAAGGGGTTTTAATCAAATTTCTTAACAAAATCAACCTCCCTAACCCATTGGCAAAGTCTATCATGCAGCACCACAAATGCCATCACGCCATCGTCCTGCTTCGTACCAAAACTTGCCACAAAACGACAAGCACGGTACTGACGGGCGTTGGCGTGATACTTCTTTAGCCATGCTTGACGAAGGCCAAGTAACTGGTTTTGCCAAGAATACCTATCATCTACCCAAAACTGCTTGGTAGGCAGCACCCCAGTTCTTCTGCCATACGCCACGGTTTGGCGGTTACTCTGCTTTTAAAACAGTGCTGTATTTTGCATAGGTGCGCATAACGTTTGTCCACAAACAGTGCTTCATCTGACAGATCTAAAATCTTGGGTGGATGGATAGGGTGGCGGTGATTGGCTATGCCTCCCAATAAAACACACGATGATGATAATCACTATTTTTCTATCTTTGCAAAAATAGAACATCATTTTGCAAAAATTCTCCTGTATCAAACGATAAAAATCCTCATAATAACACCATCAATAAACATCCAAAGGTGAATTTATGAAAAAAGTTGCACGCATCTATCCCGCTCCAGTCAAACACTGGGTGGGTAATGGCTTTCATGTACACAGCATGTTCAACTACCAAGAGACTCACAAAAACCTAGATCCTTTTTTGTTGATGGATTATGCCTCGCCCCAGCATTTTGATGGTGGTCGCAAAAATGATTTTCGTGGTGTGGGTGAGCACCCCCATCGCGGTTTTGAGACAGTTACCATTGCTTATCAGGGTGAGGTGGCTCATAAGGACTCTGCTGGGGGCGGGGGTGTGATTGGTACAGGTGACGTTCAGTGGATGACCGCAGGGTCGGGACTCATGCATGAAGAATTCCACTCTGAAAAATTCTCTGTGGAGGGTGGTGTGTTTGAGATGGTACAGCTTTGGGTTAATCTCCCCGCCAAAGACAAGATGACCGCTCCAAAATATCAAGCCATAATGAGTCAAGACATTCCCACGGTGGATCTGGAGGGTGCAGGCGTAGCTCGTATCATCGCAGGCGAGCTTTTGGGTGTAAAAGGTTTGGCCAGTACGTTTAGTCCTGTCAATCTGTGGGATGTACGCATGAAGGTAGGGGGGTACCACAGCTTTACTGTGCCTGAAAGCCACAACTTGCTAATCTTGGTACTAGATGGTACGATAGCGGTCAATGGTGATGACATCGCCCGTCGTGCACAGCTCGTCACCTTTCATCAAGGTGGTGCTGACGTGATGATTGAAGCCAATAATGACGCTAAGATACTGATTTTGACGGGTCAGCCATTGGGTGAGCCGATTGTTGGTTATGGTCCTTTTGTGATGAATAGTGAGGCGGAGATTCATCAGGCTTTCCATGATTTACAAACGGGGCAATTTGGACAAATTTAATAATCATCCTTAGTCATTATCCTAAAAAAAAAGAAAACACCCAAGATAAGCCTAAGATAGCTTGTCTTGGGTGTTTTCTTATGGTGGTTTTACATGGTAACAAAAACCAAGACTTGGTTTATTTCACCAAAAGCATACTCATCCATGGGCCTGAGCAGTCAAATCTTAAAAAGACATTCATCCAGTCAATCACCTGTTTTTTGTTAGGATTGGTTTCGGTTGGGTTAAGCTCGGCAGAGTTTTTATCCGCCTGATACTTTGCCATAAACTGCTCAAAATCTGCCGCACCAATATGAGGAAAAATACATCGTCATCTCTGCTAGCCATACCAAACACACAACACCGTCATAACCGTCCACTTTTCAGACCAGATTTCTACCTATAGCGTCATGCTGTCACAGCTTATAATAGGATGGTTTTATCGGTATCTTCTGGAGATGTCCTATAAAATTCACACATAGTGATGGTTCTTTGGCTTCAATAATAACCATGACAGCCCTTCTTCTTAATCACATCTCCATCTTGAGGCATAGAAATAAGTTCGGCAAGATGCGGACAGTTTTCTGAGAATGTTAGATAAATTTTGGCTTGAAACAACATATCGTGCCCTTTTATTCACAGTCTATGGTTGCTGAGAATTCTGCATCATTGGTGTTACCAATAAATTGATGGCATGGTAAAGTCTCATCGTCTTTAAAGTGGGTTAGAGTGTCTTTGATGAATTTGCCCATGACTTTATGAAATCTAGCATTTTGGGGTGGAGCATCCCAATGTTTGTTCCACCCCATGAGTAAAGTCAAAAGCCTTGGCTGCTATACAGGCGTATCATCTTTGATGTCCCAACCAACAGCAGCATTTGCTTGTATAAATTTACTTTTATCAAATACAAAGATTGCTTCCATATATACTAAAAATACAAAACCAACTCATCACCAAATCACATAAAAACCAGTGATAAAATTAAAGATAAGGCGAAATACAAGTCAAAATATAAGGCTTAAGAATTCAAGCCTTGAGTTAAGGCTTATGCTATGTTCAAGTGGTTTAAGTCTCAGTCACACCTGCCAAAACCACGTACAAAAATAAACCCCATCATCAGACAGGGTTTATTTATGACATTAAAGATTACTGTTTATTTTTTAAACGCTCTTCCCAGAAAGTAGCATTTTTGATGCCAAGTTTGACAGGGTCAAAGGTATAGCTGGTCACGCCTGCCTTTTTCTGGGCCTCATAGTCTTTGAGGGCAAGGATGGCGGGTTTTGCCATAAAGAAGATGACTAAAATACCCACGATGTTGAGCCATGCAGTCAAGCCAACGCCAACATCACCCATATTCCAGATGTAACCTGCACTGTTTACCGCACCATAAGCCACAGCAAACATCAACACAAGCTTAACTAAAAACAAAGCACCTGTGGTCTTAAATGAGCGTGTCAAATACGCCACATTAACCTCGGCAATGTAGTAGTATGCCATGATGGTGGTGAATGAGAAGAAGAATACTGCCACTGCCACAAAGATATTGCCAAATCCACCAAAGATACTAGATACCGCCATCTGTGTGAACGCAGGACCATTGATGGTGGTGCCAGCTGCCACATTTTGGACTAGGAATTGACCTTCTGGTAGAGTGCCTTGGATGTTGTACATGCCTGTCATCAAAATCATGAAAGCAGTCGCCGAGCAGACAAATAATGTATCCACATAAACAGAGAACGCTTGAACGATGCCTTGCTGAGCAGGGTGCTGTACTTCAGCAGCAGCTGCATGGTGAGGACCTGTACCTTGACCAGCTTCGTTAGAGTACACGCCACGCTTAACGCCCCAGCCAATCGCTGCAC
>JBHCHC010000137.1:0-3557 GCA_041802645.1 Moraxella sp.
AATATTTCACCAATATGCAGTATGATGACATCAGCCCATTTTACCATCAAACACATCATTAATCATAGCATAACGACATATTCAGTTTTGGACATTGTCAGCATACCTAAACACATTCATAAAAGTTAATCGGTTGATTATAGCACCGTTTAAGTGTTTTGCAATTGTTTTTTAGGCTGTGGCAGCAGCAATGGCAGCCTCCGATAATACGAATTGACGCACATCATTTAACATGGTGGTATCAAAATTATGAATAAAAGCGAAAGCGAGTCGTCTGTCTGGGTCGCAAAATGCCACCGACCCATTATAACCCATGTGTCCATATGCGTTGGGCGTGTATTGCAAACTAAATAGGCGATGAAAACCTAAACGCCAGCGCATATTAGCAGGCATTACCGCATCGAAGCCATCTACATAAACTCTACGCATTTGCGTCAAAACACTAGGAGTAATCAAGGTTTTTTCTTGCCATATGCCATCGTTTGCGTGCATGGCATAAATGGTTGCCAAAGCATGAGCGGTAGAAATACCATTAGCAGCAGGAATAACAGCTTGCAAAACTTTATCATGATGATACTCCACGCCATCGCGTCCATTAGGCATGAGTGCATTT
The DNA here is from genome assembly GCA_041802645.1 of Moraxella sp. Taxonomy (GTDB): domain Bacteria; phylum Pseudomonadota; class Gammaproteobacteria; order Pseudomonadales; family Moraxellaceae; genus Moraxella. The sequence goes on from JBHCHC010000137.1 coordinate 614, forward strand.
TTATAATTGACAAGATTCATTTTACTGGTGTCAAAGTATAGTTTATTGACATTAGCGGTGCTGATGGCATCTACTTTATCCACCCATAAAGGAGCAGCAGAACAATGGGACAATACATCCAACATCTGAGGCGTGTCTGGTTTTAAGGTGGGCTTGCGTTTTGTGGTGGGCTCATCACCAAAATAGCGGACAGGCTTGGCAACTTGTCCGAGTTTCTCAGCAGGCAAACCATAATACAGCTCGCCTTGGATGCCAAGTGGTATCGCAAGATACTCATCTAAAGCACTCTGCAAACTCATATTGGTTATCCGCTCAACCAACCCCCCTAATATCCATCCTGACACTAAAGCACTATAAGCACTCTGATAACCTTGCTCGTTTTGTCCTTTTGGCACATCAGGAAACATCTGAGCGACTTTATTTGTCATGAATTGCCAATCAGTAAGCTCATCAACATTGTCAGTGAGTGTGGTAATGTTAAATAACCCTGCAGTATGAGTCAGGATATGGCGTAGCGTTATGCCGTCTTTACCATTGACACCAAATTCTGTCCAATAATGATAGATTGGCTTATCATAGTCAAGCAAGCCTTGGGATGCAAGTATGGCGATTAGTGTCGCCATCACACCTTTGCCTATCGAAAAATTTACCGACAGCGTGTGACTTTGCCAAGGCTGATTTGGCATGGCCTGCCCAATGGCAGCATCTACCACCATCTGCCCTTTGTGCATCACCATCAATGCACCACCTGCAGGCCGTTCATCAAATTGCAATGCCTGCAAAATTTCAGGAAAGTCTTGCCAAGTTATCATCTACACACTCTTATGTTATTACAAAAACGTAATTTTACCCAATAAATGAGGTTTGTCCGTCCCTGCAGCATATAAGGCAAATGCTCGCCCATCGTGTTCTTGGCGTGCCACGAAATCTATTTTTGATGGTAAGAAAATGGGCGTCTTAAACGATACATCCACTCGATAAGCTTTTGGCAAATCATAAAACTGAGCAATGCTTGCCGCTTTTGACCACATACCATGAGCAATCGCTTTGGGGAAGCCAAATGCTCGAGCTGATAAGGGGTGTAAATGTATCAGGTTAAAGTCTCCTGAAACAAAGGCGTAACGCCGTCCGATGTCCTCAGGGATATTAATGAGCTCCGCCCAACCGCTTTCATCAGGCTCAAGGCGTGCAACCGTCTCTGGCACGGGTTTGATACTGCGTTCTTCTTTGGGTTTTTTTTGACGAGATAAATACGTAGATACCCCTTCCCATACCAACACATCATCAATATGCACTTTGGTAATAAAATCAAAGGTTTGACCTTTATCATGAGGGGTTAGATTATCTAAATTTACACTGATTTTTACGGTTTCTGTGTCAAATATCGGACGATATTGAGTCACGCTATTTTCCAAATGGACAAGTCCCAACATGGCAAAAGGAAAATCAGGCTTTGCCATCATGTTCATTTGCAAGGTTTGTGACAACACCGCAAAATAAGTAGGCGGTACACGCCCATCATCAATAAAACCACAAATACGTCGATAATCTCTTAAATTATTTTGGTCAATAACAAGTTTATCCACCGCATAGACCGATGTTGGCAATGCCCCTGCACGATTATCGCCATGCGGGATTAGACTCTTAATCACGTTGGCATAAGTGGTGTGCATTTTTGGCAATTCTTTAAAATTTTGCTCTGCCATAATCTACCTTTAATTTATCTATTTTTTGTCTGTTAAATATGAAGGATTATGCCCCAAGTACGCTTTGACCACACACACGCACCACATTGCCATTTAATCCTGCCGCCTTAGGTGATAACAACCACGAGATGGTCTCTGCCACGTCTACCGGTTCTCCACCTTGACTCATGGAGTTCATGCGACGACCCGCCTCACGAATGGCAAAAGGAATCGCACCTGTCATCTTGGTTTCAATAAATCCAGGAGCGACCGCGTTTATTCTTCGCGATGAGCCCTCTAATGCTTTTGCGGTCGCCTCTACAAGCCCGATAACCCCTGCCTTACTCATGGCGTAGTTGGTTTGACCCATATTGCCTGCGATGCCTGAAATGCTAGACACACAGACAATGCGAGCATCATCAGACAGACCTTGATGGGCAAGCAAGTGAGCATTGATGCGACTGATGGCTTTTAGATTGATGTTTAATACCAAATCCCATTTATCCGCACTCATGTTGGCAAGGGTCTTATCGCGAGTAACACCTGCATTATGGACAATACCATCCAACACACCGCACGCCTTTAAGATTTGTTCTGGAGCATCGGCTTGGGTGATGTCAAGAGGTAGGGCGTGACCACCCAAATTACCCGCCACTTTTTGTAATTCGGCAAGCGATGCTGGGACATCTAGACAGTATAACTCCGCACCATCTCTAGCAAGCACTTTTGCTACCGCCTCGCCTATGCCGCGACTTGCTCCCGTGACTAGGATTTTCTTTCCTTTTAAGGGTTTATTTTCATCAAAGTTTTCTATATTTACTACAGTATCGCTGGCATTTAGGTAGACTGCTTGCCCTGAGACATACGCAGATTTTGCTGACATAAAAAATCTTAGGGCGTGCTCAAGATGAGGCTCTGCACCGATCTGAGCATAGATGACGTTAGCAGTAATGCCCTTCTTAAATTCTTTGGCAACAGATTTGGTAAACCCAAGTATTGCACGTTGTGCTAGAGCAAAATCAATGTCACTACCTGTACAGCAGGCAGGACGAGCAATTAATACAATCCGACCAGATGGTTTGATGTGGCGAGCAATTTTGTGGAAAAATTCATACACCGCTTTTAGACCATCAGTGTCTTTGATGTTGGTTGCATCGAAAATCGCCACCCTAAAGCGAACATTCTCATCAATCAATCGCTCATCCAATGCATCATACGTGGTAATTTTTGCATCCAAGGATGCTAAAATATCCATCACC